>DATBXI010000106.1:0-2104 GCA_036514355.1 Desulfuromonadaceae bacterium | reverse complement strand
TACGGGGCACTTCATTACTCTTCTCCTTTCATAGGTATCATTGATTTAACGACACTATAAACGGTTTTTCGGGCAAAGGCAAGCGTCAAATGCTGCAAAACTACACTAAAACAACATGTTACAAAATCGAAACAGTAGTGGTTAGACCAATTTTTTGTAATGGGCGCGGGATAAAATTTACTTATACTATAACGTACTGAAATAGCAGCGGTTATAGTCAACAAACACCATTATGTTTTGCCTGAATCCTGTATCAGGAAAAGGCGCGGTTTTCCTGCTCCTGCACGCGGATGAAGGTCGTGCGCTTTGTCAATTCCTTCAGTGCCGCGGCACCGACGTAGGTACACGCGGAACGCACGCCGCCCAGAATATCCCTGACTGTCTCCCCGATCGGCCCCCGGTAGGGCACTTCCACCGTTTTCCCCTCCGAGGCACGGTACGCCGCGACCTCGCCGGTGTGCATGGCCATGGCGGTCGTGGAACTCATGCCGTAGAACAGCTTGAACTGCTGCCCGTTGCGTTCCACCAACTGTCCGCCGCTCTCGTCGTGCCCGGAGAACATGCCCCCCAGCATGACGAAATCAGCGCCGCCGCCAAAGGCCTTGGCCACATCGCCGGGACAGGTGCAGCCGCCGTCGGAGATGATCCGCCCTCCCAGGCCGTGGGCGGCGTCGGCACACTCGATCACCGCCGAAAGCTGGGGATAGCCGACGCCGGCCTTGATGCGGGTGGTGCAGACCGAACCGGGGCCGATGCCCACCTTGACGATATCGGCGCCGGACAGCAGCAGTTCCTCCACCATCTCGCCGGTGGCCACATTGCCGGCCACAATGGTCTTGTCCCCAAAGGCTGCGCGGACCTTGCCGACATACTCCACAAAGGATTCGGCATAGCCGTTGGCCACATCGATGCAGATGAATTCCAGTTTGGGATGCTCCGCCAGGATCCGGCCCAGCTTGTCGAAGTCGTCGTCGGACGTGCCGGTGCTGACCATGATCCGCGCATAGATCCCGTCGTCATGACCATTCAGGAATTCATCCCACCGGGAGAGGCTGTAGTGCTTATGAATGGCGGTCAGCATGTCGTGTCCGGCCAGTACCTCGGCTACCTCGAAGGTGCCGACGGTATCCATGTTGGCGGCGATAACCGGCACGCCGGTCCATTGCCGCTTGCTGTGCAGGAAGGCAAAGGTCCGATGCAGGCCCACCTGGGAGCGGCTCTTCAGGTTGGAGCGCTTTGGTCTGATCAACACATCCTTGAATCCCAGTTTGAGATCGGTCTCGACGCGCATGTGCTCACCTCGTGCCGTGGTAGTCTCCTGTGTTAAGAGTAACCACATTTTTCCTGAGCACAACAGGGCATGGGATGAGGTTCCGGCCGGTGCGGGACGCTTTTCTTCCCGGACAGTGGTGTGGTACATTGCTGTGGGATGCTGGCGGTCTTGGCTCGGTGCCATATGATTGCGGTGAAAAGGAGGGAGCATGGAGAGGATGACGGTTCGTAAAGGGGCGGTTCTGGCGGTTGCACTGGTGTGGGCTCTGGCGGGATGCAGACAGGAGACGCCGCGAAAGGCGGAAACGCCGCCTGCGCTGCCTGCACCGCAAACCCTGCGGTCGGGCGAGGCGCTCTTCCAGCAATATTGCTCACCCTGCCATCCCGATGGCGGCAATGTCTCCGATCCGAAACGAACGCTGCACGGGTCGGATCTGAGGGCCAATCAGATCACCAGGCCCGGTGATATCGTCAGGATCATGCGTAACCCCATCTCCCGGATGATCCGGTTCGACACCGCGACGATCTCCGATCAGGACGCCATGGCGATTGCCGAATATGTCCTTACGGCTTTCAAGTAGCGCCCACGACGGAGCCGGCATGGAGTTTTTCCTTCATGTCCCGCCGGCAGTGCGGTAAAATATAAAAGGGAACGCTGTCTTGCGCTGCTTTGCGACGATGCCGGCCTCGCCTTCGCGGACGCGCAGAGGAGGTAGAGAGAATGAAAGTAGTAGACGTCATTGTTGCGGTATTGCTGGTCATCGGTGCTCTCAATCTGGGAATTCTGGGTTTTTTCAACACAAACGTGCTCGCCGTTGTCTTTGGTGAAGGG
>DATBXI010000105.1:0-3207 GCA_036514355.1 Desulfuromonadaceae bacterium | reverse complement strand
GCCGCTTTTTGCAGCTGCCCCGGTACTTTGTTGAGCCCGGATACTCACTCGTGCTCCCCGCCTGTCCCCTCCGCTTCTCGCCTTCGCTCCCCCGTCACGGCACACGCTCTTGTGCGCGCCAGTAGTCGGCGGGGAAGTCGTCCACCCGGATTACCTCGCGCCGGGCTGCCTGGGCGGCTCTCACCACGTCCAACTCTGCTGCGCCGATGATGCCGGCCTGCGCGGCTTCCTCCAGCATCTGCTCCTCATCGGCGATCGCGATCCGTTTCTGCTTGGCGGCCTCATGCACCCGCTTCTCCACCGCCTCGGCGGCAATGACCTTGGCCAGGGCATCATCGAGCCGGCCCAGCGGTTCCGTGAGTTCGGAGGGGATGAAGATGCCCGCGGTCAGGCGGTCCCGCACGGCTGAAGGGGCCAGCAGGAGCGCGGCGACCCGCTGACCGAGCCGGTCGTCCGGCCCCACGTCGGGCATGCCCCAGGGGAAGGCGACCCGTCGCAGCAGCCACGCTGCCGGCCGGTTCGGGAAGTTGTCGAAGATGCCGCTGAAGGCGGTCCGGATCGCCTGGAAGTTGGCGGCGCAGGACCATTCCAGCAGGGGAAGCTCATCGGCCGGGCGCCCGTGCTCCTCGAACTGTTTGACGACGGCCGACACCAGGTAGAGGTGGATCAGGATGTCCGCCAGGCGGCCGGAGAGCTTTTCCCTGCGCTTGAGCGCGCTCCCCACGAGGATCATGGCCATGTCGGCCGTGAGGACAAAGGCGGCGCTGAGGCGGGAGGCGATCTGGAGCTGGCGGCGGACAGGGCCGCCGGGAACCGCCAGCAGGCGTCCTCCGGTCAGGCCCAGCCAGAGCGCCCGGGCGGCCGTGCTGATGGTGAAGCCCACATGCCCGAAAAAGGCCCGGTCGAACCGCAGCAGGCCCCGGACCGGGTCCGGATCGGCCACGGCCTGGATCTCGCTGAGAACATAGGGGTGACAGCGAACCGCGCCCTGGCCGAAGATGATCATGGTCCGGGTCAGGATGTTGGCCCCTTCGACGGTGATGCCGATGGGGATCGACTGGTATGCCCGGCCCAGGATGTTGCGCGGTCCGAGGCAGATGCCGGCGCCTCCCTGCACGTCCATGGCGTCGTTCACCACCTGGCGCATCCGTTCGGTCAGGCCGTACTTGACAATGGCCGACAGCACGGACGGCCGCTCGCCCCGGTCCACGGCCGCGCAGGTCATGACCCGGGCCGCATCCATCTGGTACGTGAGCCCGGCCATGCGGGCCAACGGCTCCTCCACCCCTTCCAGGTGCCCGATGGGCATCTTGAACTGGCGCCGGATGCGGGCGTAGGCCCCGGCTGCACGGCAGGCCAGCTTGCCGGAGCCGGTGCTCAGGGCCGGCAGGGACAGGGAGCGGCCCACGCCCAGGCATTCCATCAGCATGCGCCATCCCTGTCCTGCCCGTTCGGGACCGCCGACGATCCAGTCCAGGGGGATGAAGACATCCCGGCCCCAGTTCGGCCCGTTCTGGAACGGCACGTCCAGGGGCACGTGGCGAGTCCCGATGCGAATGCCGGGGGTGGCGGCCGGTATCAGGGCCAGGGTGATGCCCACCTCCTCCCGGTCACCCAGGAGATGTTCGGGGTCGGAGAGCTTGAACGCCAGACACAGCAGGGTTGCCACCGGCCCCAGGGTGATATAGCGTTTTTCCCAGTTGAGCCTGATGCCGGTGATCTCCCGTCCCCCTAAGGTTCCCCGGCAGACCACGCCCCGATCGGGAATGGCGGCGGCATCGCTGCCCGCCTCCGGGCCGGTGAGGGCGAAGCAGGGTATCTCTGCGCCCGAGGCCAGCAGCGGCAGGTAGTGGTCCTTCTGGGCCGGGGTGCCGTAATGGAGCAGCAGTTCCGCCGGGCCCAGGGAGTTGGGGACCATCACCGTCACGGCGGCGGTGATGCTGCGGCTGGCGATCTTCATGATCACCTGGGAATGGGCCAGGGCCGAGAACCCGCGGCCGCCGTACTCCCGGGGGATGATCATCCCGAAGAAGCGCTCCTGCCTGAGATAGCGCCACACCTGGGGGGGGAGGTCCTTGTCCCGTTCCACGATCTGCCACTCATCGATCATGCGGCAGAGCTCCTCCACCGGCCCGTCCAGGAATGCCTGTTCGTCGGGCGTCAGGCGGGCGGGAGGGAGGGCGAGCAGCTTGCGCCAGTCCGGATTAGCGCTGAACAGCTCCCCGTCCCAGCCGACCGTGCCCGCTTCAAGGGCCTCGCGTTCAGTCTCGGAGAGGGGAGGGAGGATCCGCTTGAACAGCCCCAGGAGCGGCCTGCTGAGGACCCGGCGTCTCAGAGGGGGGAGGTTGAGGATGAGCGCGATGGGGATCGCGCATGCCGCCACATAGGTGCCATACTGGGCACCGCCCGGGGTGGCGAGGCACCAGAGTATAATCACCACCCCTGCGCTGACCGTCCATATCCACAACCTGGCCCGGAAATACGCCAGGATCCACGCGCCAATCACCATCAGTACCAGTGTCACGTTATCCCACCTCCCCGGCGATGTTTCATTTACCCACGCGTACCACGCCCACCTTGTACACCCCGCTGCAGGCGATGTAGATGTCACCCCCCGCCGTTGCCGCCATGTTACGGATCACCCCGCCGCCGGACGGGACCGGCCAAGTGGCGAATCTGCGGGTGGACGGGTCGAAACGGACGATGGTATTGGGCGTTACCCCCGATTCGCTGTACCAGACCATGTTGTCCGGCGTTGCGGCCATGCCGTACGGTTTCGCCTCCGGCCCGCCCGGGGACGGCCATTCATCGACCTTGCCGCTTTGCGGATCGAGCCGCCCCAGGAAGCCGCGGCGATAATCGGTGTACCAGACCATGTCGTCGGGGGTAATGGCGATCCGGCGGGGGCGGGCACCCTTGGGCAGCCGGTATTCGGTGATCGCCATGGTGGCGGGGTCGATGCGGCCGATCTTGTTGCTCCCGAATTCACAGAAAAAGGGGACGCCCCGCGAGGTGACCGCGATCCCGTAGGGGCGTGCATCGGCCGTCGGTGGCCGTTTCAGGACGATCCTGCCCGTGGCAGGATCAAGCCTGCCGACAAAATTTCCCTGCTGCACAGTGAACCAGAGCGTTCCCCGGTTGTCGAAGACCAGGGTGTGCGGGTCGCGGGCGGCCTTGTGGGGAAGCGGGAATTCGTCAACAGCCCCG
>DATBXI010000104.1:0-4958 GCA_036514355.1 Desulfuromonadaceae bacterium | reverse complement strand
GATCACATCCGGAGATATGCCCCGCCTGATCATGTCGCTCTTGACCGAATCGGCATCCACCTCGGCCATGCCGCAGTCGCGATGGCCGATGACGAACACCTCCTCCACCCCCAGCATGAAGATGCCGGCCACAAGGCTCCGGATTACTGCCCCTCCCATGGGATCCACGATGGTATTGCCGGCGTTCTTGATGACCTTGGCTTCCCCCCGCTTGAGTCCCATGGCCGGTTCCAGGAAGTCCACCAACCGCGTGTCCATGCAGGTGAAGATGGCCAGCTGCTTGGCCGGCGACTTGGGCAGGGGCGGAAAGGCGTTGGGCCGCACGAAACTTTGATTCGCCGTGATGATCGCTTCCAGCTGCGTCATGTGTTCCCCTTTCACCGGCACTAGAGCGCACGCCCCATCAGGAAGGCCGTTTTGTTCACCTCAAGCGCCTTTTTGGGCACCATCCGTTCCAGGGCCTGCAGCCAGTACTGCTCGGCGATGTCCAGACGTTTCGATACCGCCCCCAGGAGCGCCGTGTTGGCGGCGCGGGGATTACCGGCCTCGGTGGCCAGCTTCTGGCCGTCCACCAGCAGGAATGCGGGAAACTGCGCCCTGATCCGCTCCGTCAGCCCATCGGGATAGGGCTCCTGCCCCATCAGGACCGACGGCGGCGCGATTTGCAAGTCATTGGCCACCACCGTGGCGCCCGGCTTGAGCAGCGGCAGGGAGCGGCAGGTCTCCATCAGTTCGAAGCCGAACAGGATGTCCCCCTCCCCTTCCGGCACGATGGGCGAAAAGACCTCGCTGCCGTAGCGCACGTGGGAGACCACGCTGCCGCCGCGCTGGGACATGCCGTGGATCTCGCTCTTCTTCACGTCGAAACCGGCCAGCATGCAGGTTTCGGAGAGGATCTCCGAAGCCAGCAGGATACCCTGCCCCCCCACGCCCACCAGGAGGATGTTGGTGACTCGGTTGCTCATTTCGCCCTCCCGATCGCATCAAATTTGCACAACTGGCGGCAGACGTCGCAGCCGGTGCAGAGCAGGGGATCGATAAAGGCCTTCCCCTTCTTCCCTTCCTTGTCGGGACGCCACTCGATGGCCGGGCAGCCGATCTTGAGGCAGGCGCGGCAGCTCGTACACTTCTCCACCTCCACCGTATAAACCGGCCCCTTCTGGAACACCCCTTCACGCTTGACCAGCACGCACGGTTTGTCGGTGATGATCACCGACGGCTCCGGCCGGTTCATCTCCTCCTGCAACACCTGTCTGGTCTGCTCCAGGTCCAGGGGATTGATCACGCGGATGTGCTTGACCCCCAGGGCCTTGCAGAGCAGCGGAAAATCGATGCTGTGGGTCGGGTCGTCCATGAGGGTGAAGCCGGATGCCGGGTTGTCCTGGCGTCCGGTCATGGCGGTGATGCGGTTGTCCAGGATGACCAGCGTGGCCGGGGCCTGGTTGTAGACCATATCCATCAGGCCGTTGATGCCGGTGTGCAGGAAGGTGGAGTCGCCGATCACGGCCACCACCTTCTTTTGCTCTTCCGCGGAGACCACCTTGGTCACGCCGGTGGCCATGCCGATGGAGGCGCCCATGCAGATGCAGGTGTCCATGGCCGAGAGCGGCGGCATGAAGCCCAGGGTATAGCAGCCGATATCGCCGGTCACATAGGCCTTGAGCTGGTTGAGGGCAAAGAACACCCCGCGGTGCGGGCAGCCGGGGCACATGTTGGGCGGCCGGGGAGGGAGTTTCTCCGGTGCCGTTTCCTGAGGGGCGGCCACCGCGACACCTATAGCAGCAAATGCCCGTCTGATCCGTCCCGGGGTCAACTCGCCGCACAGCGACAGGATCTCCTTGCCGGTGGCGTCGATCCCCATGGCCTTGATCTGCTCCTCGATGAAGGGGTCCAGCTCTTCCACCACGTAGAGCTTGTCCACCTGGGCGCTGAACTCGCGGATCAGGTCATGGGGCAAGGGGTGGACCATGCCCAGCTTAAGGGTGGAGGCGTTGGGCAGCACTTCGCGCACATACTGGTAACAGACGCCGGAGGTGATGATGCCGACGGCGCTGTCGCGCATCTCCAGGCGATTGATGGGCATGGTGCCGGCATCCCTGGAGAGCCGCGCCATGCGCTCTTCCACCAGGGGGTGGCGCACCCTGGCGTTGCCCGGCAGCATGACCAGCTTGGCCGCGTTCCTGACCAGCTTGGGTTCGGGCAGATCAACGACACGCTCACCCAGTTCCACCACGGACTTGCTGTGGGAGATGCGGGTGGTGGTGCGCAGCATGACCGGCGCATCGTACTGTTCGGAAAGCTGGAAGGCCAGACGGGTGAACTCCTTGCACTCCCGGGAGTCGGCGGGCTCCAGCATGGGCACCTTGGCGAACTTGGCATAGTTGCGGTTGTCCTGCTCGTTCTGGGAGGAGTGCATCTCGGGATCGTCGGCCGTGACCAGCACCAGGCCGCCCCCCACACCGGTGTAGGAGAGGGTGAAGAGCGGATCGGCCGCCACGTTGACCCCCACATGCTTCATGGTGCACAGGGCGCGGCCGCCGCCGAATGAGGCGCCGATGGCCACCTCAAGGGCGACCTTCTCGTTGGGAGCCCAGGAGGAGTTGATCTCTTTGTAGTTGATCGTGTTCTCGAGAATTTCCGTGGACGGTGTGCCCGGATAAGCGCAGGCCACGCGGCAGCCCGCCTCGAATGCGCCGCGGGCAATGGCCTCGTTGCCGGAGAGAATTTCTTTCATGTACTGGGTTCCTGACATAGATTAAAGAATTCAGTATACGGTAAAGCGGCACTATACTGTAACCGGGAAACGATTGCAATTTGTTTGAAATCGCCATTCCGAGCCCGCACAATGTTTGCCCGTGCGAAACACGCCGGGTGGCTCGTACCGGCCGACAGCAGTACGTGGATGCCATGGTGTATGGATGCCGAACGCCTGCTGGCGGCGCTGGAGATCGACAAGCGGATCAGGTGGGCATGAGAGTGGGACTGGATGGAAGAACCGGCCCTGGCCGCGCGGGGGGCGGTCACGTACCCGAAGCGGGCATGGGACGTTCAGCAGAATGGGAACCGGACAGTTCCGGCAGATGTACTATTTCAATCGGACACGGGACAGCGGACGCTCAGCAGCCAGGCAGGTCACCGGCAACCACCAACCCTTCCAGCAGCCCGTAATCGCTCACCTTCAAGGCATCCACCCCGAACATCTCCATGGTCTGCAACGTGATCAGCGTGCCGGCGATGATCAGGTCCTCCCTCCCCTTTTCCAGCCCCGGCACCCGAAGGCGCTCCTGGGGGGCAAGGGGCAACAGCCGCTCATAGATCTCCCGGATCTTTGCCCGGGACACCACGGCATTGTTGACCTTGCGGTAATCGTAGTCCCGCATCTCCATGCTGATGGCCGCCAGGGTGGTTGCGGTGCCGGCCGTCCCGATCAGCGTCACGCCGGGACACACCCGGCACCCCGCCGACGCCATCTCCCGGCCAAGCAGGTCCAGCTCCCTGCGGATCTTATCCTCCATGGCCTCCGGCACCACCTTCCCCTCGGTCAGCCTGACCACGCCCAAGGGGAGGCTGCGGACGAACTGCGCCTCTCCGCCTCTCGCCAGCGTATACTCCGTGCTGCCTCCCCCCACGTCGAAGATCAGCAGTTCATCATGGTGGCTGTCCAATCCCGCCAGCACCCCGGTCAGGGTCAGTCTCCCCTCGGCCGTGCCGTCTATGACCGTCAGCGCAATGCCGGTCTCCCGGCGTACCTGCTCGACAAACGCCGGGCCGTTGGCCGCGTCCCGGATGGCGCTGGTGGCAACCGCCCTGATGCGGGAAACCCCATGCTCCCGGATGATGGCGCTGAACCGGGCCAGGCACCCCATCCCCCGCTCCCTGGCCTCCGGGGACAGTCCCGCTTCGCGGGTGAAGCCGCCCCCCATGCGCACGATCTCGCGCTCCAGGCGCACATGCTCGAACGCGCCCGGACCGCTCACTTCCGCAATCAGCAGGCGGGCGGTGTTGGTGCCGAAATCAATGGCCGCCATTCTAGCGCTCATACGACTTCCTGCTCTGTATCACCATGATATTCCAGCACAGCTCGGCTATCCCCATGAATGCCGAGGTCAGGTCGGTGAACAGGATGGTGGCCCGTGGAGGGCATATCCCGGCGCTGATGCGCTCGAAATGGGTCTGCCGTATCTCTTCGAACACGGTACGCACCATGCTCTTTGCCGCCCGCAGTTCGCCGTCGAGCGGGATCCGGCCTTCCGTGACCAGCTCCGCGGCAGTGATGAAGGTGCTGCTGACCGCCTCGGCAAGGCGCTTCAAATCCTCCATGGCACCTGCGGAAAATATCACGCCGTTTTCCTTGCGGTCGATGATGCAACCGAGAATATCCTCGCAACGATCGCCGATATGCTCCAGGTCCGTAACGGTCTGCAGCAGAGCGGGGATGGCGGGATGTATCTCGGGATTGTGGGGGGCATGCGCCAGATCCGCCAGAAAAATGGTGATCTCGTGATTCAGGGAATCCAGGACCTGTTCATGTTGCCTCACGGTTTCAACCCGGCGGGCATCAAAGTCGAAGAGTATCTCCCGGACATCGGCGTACATGTACGATGCCACCGACATCATGCGGACAATCTCCTTGCGCGCCTGCTCCAGCGCCAGGGTGGGGGTGTTGAGAATTCGCGTATCCAGGTAGTCGGCGCACGGCTGAGGAGAGGCATCGCCCGCGTGGCCTTTCGCCCCACTCAGCATGCGGGAGACCAAGCCGCTCAGGGCCGTGATCAGGAGTGCCGTTACCAGGCTGGCAATGGTGTGTATCCAGGTGAGTTGCGGCTCAACGGGACCAGCGCCGACGCCGGGCAGCCAGGAGAGCGCCTCCAGCAGCGACGGGGTAAGGGCAACGAGCGGCAGGATGACCGCCATGGTGATGGCGATGAATATGGCCGCGATGCGGCGGGCAACGGAGG
>DATBXI010000103.1:0-7254 GCA_036514355.1 Desulfuromonadaceae bacterium | reverse complement strand
GATGAAGGTGTCGGTGGTGGGGAGGTAGGCCTCGGGCTGGTAATAGTCGTAGTAGGAGACGAAATACTCCACGGCGTTATCCGGGAACAGCTCCTTGAATTCGCCGTAGAGTTGTGCCGCCAGGGTCTTGTTGGGGGCCAGCACCAGGGCCGGCCGGCCGGTCTGGGCGATGACGTTGGCCACGGTAAAGGTCTTGCCCGAACCGGTGACCCCCAGGAGTACCTGGTGCTTATCGCCCCGTTCGATCCCCTCCGCCAGTTCGGCGATGGCTTGGGGCTGGTCGCCGCGGGGGGTGTAGTCTGTCGTGAGTTTGAATAGGGACATTTTGGTGCATTGGCCATCGAGATGTGATCAGCACGGGTGCAGAAGAAATTGTACACCACAGCCGCCCAAAAGACAGCAGCTATTTGAAAACCGTTTCAGATGAGCGGCGACCCCATTATCCGGGCAACCATGGCCGCCATCTCTTCGACCCGGAACGGTTTGCCGACCGCGCCGCTGAAGCCGTACTCCGCATAATTCGCCATGATCGGGTCATTGGAGTAGCCGCTGGCAACAATGGCACGCACAGCCGGATCAAGCGCGCACAGCTGGCGGATCGTCTCCTTCCCTCCCTGGCCGCCCGGTATGGTCAGATCCATGATTACCATGTGATAGGGACGCCCTTCGGTCATCGCGTGCCGGAACATCTGCACCGCCTCGCTCCCCTCGGAGCAGGTGACGACGTCAAGGCCGAGATGGGCCAGCATGTCGGCAGCCAGATTCCGGATGATCTCCTCATCGTCCATGACCAGGACGCGCCCCGCGAAGCGCGTCGTCGCATCCTTTGCAGCCGGCACTTCGTCGACAGGTTTCCCGGATGCCGACGCGGGGAGATAGAACCGGAAGCGGGTACCCTGTCCCGGTGAGGATTCCGCCACGATGGCGCCACCATGGCGCTTTACGATGGAATAGGCCGAAGCCAGGCCAAGGCCCGAACCGCCCGACTTGGTGGTGAAATACGGATCGAATATGCGGGGCAGCAGGTCCGGGGCGATGCCGTTGCCGCTGTCCTGAACCTTGATCATGACATGGCGTCCTTCCCTGAGCGCAAGTCCCTGCAGGGGGGCGTCGACGTTGCGGGCGGAAATGACGATCTCGCCACCATCCGGCATGGCCTGGTGAGCATTGATCACCAGGTTGTTGATCACCTGGCTGAGCTGGCCTTCATCGGCCTCGACGCAGTGGATATCCGCGGAAAAGTCAAAACGGCAGCGCACGTTGGAGCCGCGCAGGGCAAAATTGGCCGAGTCCATGATCAACTGCGGCAGCGATACCAGCTTTCTGACCGGTTCGCCGCCACGGGCAAAGGTAAGCAGCTGGCTGGTAAGGTCCCGCGCCCGCAGCGAGGCGTTCTCGCACTCGTCCAGCCGCTTGAGTGCCGTGGGGTTGTCCTGGATCAGCAGCTTGGCAAAAGAGACGTTTCCCAGGATGCCGGTCAGAAGGTTGTTGAAGTCGTGGGCAATGCCGCCGGCAAGGATCCCCAGGGATTCCAGTTTCTGTGCCTTGAGGCTCTCGTCCTCCAGCCGTTTGAGGTCGGTAACGTTGAGGGTTGCCGAAATGATGCATTGCTGGCCGCCGATCTCCACCACATCGACCGACCAGAGCACGCTCAGCAGGCGCCCATCCCTGGTGCGTCTCTTGACCTCGATATTGCGGATGATCTCCCCTCGTTCGATCTTTTCGAAGATGGCTGCGCGTTCGGCGGCATCGGCCCAGATACCCAGCTCGATCGAGGTGTTGCCGATGACTTCATCTCGCCTGAAGCCGGTCTCCCGCAGAAAGGTCTCATTGACATCCAGGTAACGCCCATCCCCGAGCGTGCTGATCGTCATCCAGGCCGGGCTGGCATGGAACGCCCGGGAGAACTTCTCCTCGGAGCTGCGCAGCGCTTTTTCCGCGGCATACTCGGCGGTGACATCGCGGAACACCAGGACCACGCCGGTAATAGTGGCACCGTCCATGTCAAAGATCGGGGCGCCGCTGTCCGCAATGGGGCGCTCGGTTCCGTCCCGCGCTATCAGGACCGTGTGGTTGGCAAGGCCGACGATCGTGCCGGTTTCGAGGACCTTTTCCACCGGGTTGGTCACCGGGTGGCGCGTCATCTCGTTCACGATGACGAATATCTCGGGCAGCAGCCGCCCCGCGGCTTCGGCCAGGGGCCAGCCGGTCAGTTCCTCGGCGACGCGGTTCATGCGTGTCACCCGGCCGGCCCCATCAGTGGCGATGACGGCATCGCCGATGGAGTTGAAGGTCGTGGCCAGGTTCTGTTCATTGGCGCGCAGCAGGGCCTCCACCTGGCGGCGGCGCCTGATGGCTACCCCCATGACCACAATTGCTGCGCACAGCACCGCCACGACGGCCACCACACCGCATACCGTCCAGAAGTAGGTCTTCAGGAACGAGAAGGGACGGTTGATCACCTGGACGCCATCGGGGATGCTGCGATCCTCCAGCCCGAAGCGCTCGA
The DNA here is from genome assembly GCA_036514355.1 of Desulfuromonadaceae bacterium. Taxonomy (GTDB): domain Bacteria; phylum Desulfobacterota; class Desulfuromonadia; order Geobacterales; family Pseudopelobacteraceae; genus JACPFJ01. Next base: position 4,745 of record DATBXI010000103.1, on the reverse strand, counting down.
GCTGGGCGTAATCGAGCACGACCCTGGTGGGGGACTGTTTCATGACCGGGACCGAACGTTCTCCCTTCAGAAAGCGGAGAGTCATCCTGGCGGCATTGCTCCCCTGCAGGTCCCCGCTCAACAGGCTCCCTCCGGTGATCCCCCTGCCGGCCAGGAAATCCCACAGGCTGAAGATCGGGACGTGCGAGTGGGGGAGGATGGCATCGATCACATCCTCATAACTGAAGGTGTGTCCTTCGCGGTCCCGCAGATACGGCCCCTGTAGGATCACGCTGCCGCTGTCCAGCTGTTTCACCGCCGCAATCAGCTCATTCCGGGTCAACCCGCTGAGGATTTTCAGCTTGATGCGTCTTTCATAGGGTTTCATGGCCGCTTGCAGGGACGCGAGAACAGCCGTGCTGCTTTCCGTGTCGTCGAGCAGCACCACGATCTCCCGGGTTTCGGGCATGACCGCGGTAATCAGGTTCAGGGTGCCCGTCGGGTCCACATCCTCGGCAACGCCGCTGACCCGGTCATGGCCTGTAATCATCGCATCCGTGTAGCCGTTTATGCCGCAGAAGACCACGACAGCCTCGGGAAAGAGCTTCGGACGCTGCTCGAGCGCGAATTCCATGGCAAGGTTGTCGGTCACGATGACGGCATCGATCCGCTGTCCGCGGTACTTGTAGGCAAAATAGTCGCGGGCCAGGGCCACCTGCCGCTTGTCGGGAAAGCGCTTCCAGTCGAGGTACTCCACAAAGGGCATGTAGCTGGGGTCTTCGGCGTGCAGGACTTCCATGATGCCGTTCATCTCGCGATCGGTCCACTCGAAGGTCTGGTGATAGGAGTGGATGATGAGGATGTTGCGTGAAGCCAGGGGCGAAGAGGGGGGCGGGGATGCTGCGGAAGGTGCCGGCATGAGGCAGAAAAGCAGCGCCAGGATGGAGCAGGTAGTGGCGGCAAAACGGTTCGTGCGCATGGCTTCCTCCCGGGACATCGGAAACGTGCTGTCAGTTAGTCGTGTTTTATAACATTATTTTGAATGCAAAAACAGCCATAAAGTGCACTAACTATCCGGGGTTTGGGGCGTGACGCCATTCCTGCCGCTGTTGCCGGCATGGCGCCCGGTTGCGATGGGAACGTGGATGGCGCGGCAGACTGCTGCGCGCCAGTGGAGGGGTTGTGTGGCGGGTCGTTACTCCTCCCCGAACACCTGGGCGCTGAAGATGAAGATATCGCACTCCGTTTCCCAGGCGTCTTCAGGCAGTCCGGCCTTGAGGCAGGTGTGTTTCAGAAAGGTGTCCCGGTCCCACCCGTATTCCGTGGCCACCTGGGGGAGCAGCACTCCGCGGTAGCTCCCCTTGACGATGTAGATGCCGTGCCGGCCCACCTGGATTTCCTCGATGGCGGCAACTTTCCGCAGTGGCGAGAGCACCGAGACCTCCAGGTGGAAATCATCCAGGTCGTGGGGTTTCATGGGATAGAAGCGGGGATCGCGGGTGGCGGCGGACCGGGCCATCTCCTGCGTCAGCCGGTAGAGCGGCTGGTCGGAGAGGAAGTTGCCGATACAGCCGCGCAGGCGTCCCTGCTGCTTGATGGTCACGAAGCAGCCGTTAGGTCCGTTGAGTCCGGGAGATGCCGTCTCCGCGGAAGGGGTATTGCCGTTGGTGACAACGGTCACGATGGCGTCGCGGGCGATCTTGAGCAGCTCCCGCTGCTCTTTCTTGGTCAGTAGGTCCGACATGGTTTCCTCGCCTGTGGAGATTGGGACTCCCTATGCGTAGTTTTTCCTGCGGAAGAGCCCGGTCTTGAGGCTGACGATCCGGTCCAGGAACAGCACACCGTCCAGGTGGTCCATCTCATGTTGTATGGCCACCGCCTCAAAGCCGACGGCGGTGATCTCCCGTTCCGTATTGTCCGGCTCCCGGAAGCGGACCGTAATCTCGGTAGCACGCTCCACATCGCCGGTGTAATCCGGCACGCTCATGCATCCCTCGCGCATGATGGCCGCTCCGCTGCGCCCCACGATCAGCGGGTTGATCATGCAGAGCAGGCCGTGGTTGTTCGCCTTGCCGTTGCGGTTTGCGGAGACGTCCACCACGCAGACCCGCAGCGTGACGCCGATCTGGGGAGCAGCCACCCCCACCGAGCCGGGACCCGCGTGCATGGTGTCGATCAGGTCCGTGACCAGTGCATGTATGGCGCTGTCGATGGTCTCCACCGGGTGACAGACCCGCTTGAGCACCGGGTGGGGATAGCGCAGGATGGGTTGAATCGGCATGGCTCAGAGGGCGACCGGCGTGATGACGCGCACGCCGATCTCCACGTTCAGTTCCTTTTTCAGGTTGTCCAGCAGCGCCGCCAGCGTCTCCGGCGTCTGCCCTTCGGGGAGAGAGGCCTCCAGCATCATCACGTACACCGGCTCAGCCGGGGTTCCGATCAGCTTGGTGTTGAGGTCCGTGATATTGACCCCCAGCACGGCCAGTTCACGGGTCACGCGAAAGACGATGCCCGGCCGGTCGGCCCCGTAGACCGACACCATGCAGATCTCCCCCGCTGTTTCCTGGCGGGTCACTTCGTCAACATGCAGGGTGCGTACGGCCAGGGACATGCCTAACTCGTCGCACACCGGCTTCAATTCGTCGAACAGGTGCCCCTTGCCGAACGGCCGGGGGTGGGAGACGATCAGGATCATGGCGAACTCGCCGGCCAGCATGGTGCAACTGGAATCGGCGATGTTGCACCCCAGGCGGAACAGGACCTCGGAGATGCCGGCCACGATGCCGGTGCGATCCTTGCCCACCACGGAGACGGCGTAATGCAGGATGTCGGACTGGCGTGTCATGCTTCCCCCCGGAAAAATAATGATTAACTGGTTATCACCATTCGATTTCATCTGCAAATGTTTTTTGGGATCGGGTATAGTGGCGCCCACATGTTGCTGCACCGCCCGAAAGGAAGCCAACCATGAACACGCCTGTCGTCCGCTCCGTCTGTCCCTTTGACTGTCCCGACACCTGCGGCATGCTGGTGGAGGTGGAGAACGGCCGTGCCCTGCGGGTGAGCGGCGACCCGCACCACCCGGTTACCCGCAGCCTGCTTTGCCCCAAGATGAACCGGTACGAACGGACCGTCCATTCGCCCGGCCGCCTGACAACGCCTCTGCTGCGTACCGGCGCCAAGGGGGAGGGGGGCTTTGCCCCCATCTCCTGGGCGGAGGCCGTCGAGCGCATCTGCTCCTGCTGGAAGGGGCTGATCCAGAGCTACGGTGCCGAATGCGTCCTCCCCTATTCCTATGCCGGCACCATGGGGCTGGTGCAGCGCAACTGCGGACATGCATTCTTTCACAAGCTGGGCGCATCCCGGCTGGAACGGACCATCTGCTCGCCGGCCAAGGACGCGGGGTGGAAACAGATCATGGGGGATACCCCGGCCATGGACCCGGCCGCTATGGAGAAGAGCGACCTGGTCATCCTGTGGGGGATCAACGCCGCAGCCACCAGCATCCACGCCATGCGCGACGCCCAGCAGGCGCGGCGGCGCGGCGCCCGGCTGTGGGCCATCGACACCTACCGCACCCCCACCTGTGAGGCCGCGGACGAGGCCTTCATCGTCCGCCCCGGCGGCGACGGCGCCCTGGCCCTGGGGATGCTGCATTGCATTGTCAACGAGGGATTAGCGGATCGGGGCTTTATCGATGCCAACGTGCTCGGCTTCGACGAGTTCGCCGCCCAGGTCCTGCCGGCGTGCATGCCGGAGCGGATGGCGCCGGTATGCGGCCTGTCGGCGGAAACCATCCGGAGTCTGGCGCTGGCGTACGCCCGGGCCCGGGCCCCCTTCATCCGACTGGGGAGCGGCCTCACCCGCTACGGAAACGGCGCCATGACCGTGCGCACCATCGCCTGCCTCCCCGCAGCGACCGGCGCCTGGCAACGCCTCGGCGGCGGGGTCTTTCCGGGGACCGCCACCGGTGGTGCGTTCCCCATGTCCCGGGTGACGCGGGAGGATTTCATCACCCGGCCGACCCGCCTCGTCAGCATGAACCAGTTGGGCCATGCCCTGAACGACCTCAGCGACCCGCCGGTCATGTCCCTGTACTGCTACCATTCCAATCCGGCCAGCGTGACACCGGATCAGAACGCCGTCATCCGCGGGCTCGGCCGCAACGACCTGTTCACCGTGGTGCATGAGCGCTTCCTGACCGACACGGCCCGCTATGCCGACATCGTGCTGCCCGCCACCTCCTCCCTGGAACACCCGGACCTGTACCGCTGCTACGGCGGCTACCACAGCCAGCGCTGCGCTGCCGCCATCCCCCCCGTGGGTGAGGCGAAATCCAACTGGGATGTCTTCTGCTTGCTGGCTGCGGGGATGGGGTGGGAAGAGCCCTTTTTCCGCCAGTCGGCCGGCGACCTGATCGAACAGTTGCTCGCGTCAGAAATCCCCTGGCGCGATGCCGCGACCACCGAACGCCTCCGCCAGGGGGAGCCGGTCTTCCTCACCCCGCCCGTCGACCCGCAGCGCCCCTGGCAGACCCCCTCGGGCAGGATCGAGATCCGGAACGAGCGGGAGCCGGAGCAGCTGCCCCGCCTGCTCCCCACCCACGCCGAGGGGGATGGCTTTCCGTTGCGGCTCCAACCGGCCACCACCCCCTTTGCCCTCAACTCCTCTTTCTACGAGCAGGCAGAGCTGCGGCAGGCGCAGAAAGGGATGGTCCTGATGATGAACCGGTCGGATGCCGAGGCGCGGGGGTTTGCTGACGGGAA
>DATBXI010000102.1:0-2489 GCA_036514355.1 Desulfuromonadaceae bacterium | reverse complement strand
CTGGACGAAAAGAACCTTTCCTGGGACGCGGCCTGGGACATGGCCGTACGGACGTTTGCCTACACCAACCACACCATCCTGCCCGAGGCCCTGGAGATTTGGCCGGTGCGGATGATGGAAACCATCCTCCCCCGCCACCTGCTGATCATCTACCAGATCAACGACCATTTCCTCAAGGAGGTGGCCGCCCGCTTCCCCGGCGACACCGAGCGCCTGCGGCGCATGTCCATCGTGGGGGAGGACGGGGAAAAGCACGTCCGTATGGCCCACCTGGCCATTGTGGGGAGCCACTCCATCAACGGCGTGTCGGCCCTGCACAGCACCATTCTCCGGGACGACCTGTTCCGCGATTTCTACGAATTGTGGCCGGAGCGCTTCAACAGCAAGACCAACGGCATCACCCAGCGTCGCTGGCTGAAGTACGCCAACCGCTGGCTGGCCGACCTGATCTCCTCCCGCATCGGCGACGGGTGGGTCACCAACCTGGAGGAACTGGAAAAGCTGCGCGAATTGGCCGACGACCGGGAGTTCCAGCAGCAGTGGATCGAGGTCAAGCGTGCCAACAAGCGGCGCCTGGCCGAGTATATCTTCGAGCATACCTGCGTCGAGGTCTCGCCCGATTCCCTGTTCGACTGCCAGACCAAGCGCATCCACGAATACAAACGGCAATTGCTCAACGTGCTGCACGTCATCACCCGCTACAACCGGATCAAGGCCGATCCCGGCCTGGAAGCTCCCCCCCGCACGGTCATCTTCGGCGGCAAGGCGGCCCCCTCCTACACCATGGCCAAGCTGGTGATCCGGCTGATCAACGCCGTGGGGGCGGTGGTCAACAACGATCCCACGGTCAACCGCCGCCTCAAGGTGGTCTTCCTCCCCAACTACAACGTCTCCCTGGCCGAGCGGATCTTCCCGGCCGCCGACCTGTCGGAGCAGATATCCACCGCCGGCACCGAGGCGTCGGGCACCGGCAACATGAAGTATGCCCTGAACGGCGCGCTCACCATCGGCACCCTGGACGGCGCCAATATCGAGATCATGGAGGAGGTGGGCCGCGAAAACATCTGCATCTTCGGCCTGACCGCCGAGCAGGTGACCAGCCTGAAGCGGGCCGGCTACCGCCCCATGGATTACTACTACCGCAACCCGAAGCTGAAACAGGCCATCGACCAGATCGCCAACGGCGCCTTCTCACCCGGCGACCCCGGCCTGTTCCGGCCGATCGTGGATAGCCTGCTGGGTCATGACACCTACCTGCTCCTGGCCGACTTTGCCTCCTACCTGGCGTGCCAGGACGAGGTGGACAAGCTCTACCTGCACCCCTTCGAGTGGGCCCGCACGTCGATCCTCAACACCGCGGGCATGGGCAAATTCTCCAGCGACCGCACCATTGCCGAATACGCCCGAGAGATCTGGGGCGTCACGTCCGAAACGGTCGACCGCCACAGCCGGCGCGTGCTGCTCTGACCCATGAAGAGCCCCGGTCTCTGGGATAACCCCGCCGCGGACGCCAAAGTCCCGGAGGTTTCCGCCGGCGCCCCCCTGGCGGAGCGCATGCGCCCCCGCAACGTGGCCGACTTCGTGGGGCAGGAACACCTGCTGGGCGAGGGGAAAATCCTGCGGCGCATGATCGAGAACGACGCCCTCTCCTCCCTGATCTTCTGGGGTCCGCCCGGCTGCGGCAAGACCACACTCGCCCACGTGATCGCGGCCGAGTCCAAGTCCCACTTCATCTTCTTCTCCGCCATCCTGTCCGGCGTCAAGGAGATCCGCGAGATCTTCCGGGAGGCCGAGGAGCTTGCCCGGCGCGGCATCCGCACCATCCTCTTCGTGGACGAGATCCACCGCTTCAACAAGTCCCAGCAGGATGCCTTTCTCCCCTACGTGGAAAAAGGGGTGGTTACCATCATCGGCGCCACCACCGAAAATCCCTCCTTCGAAGTCATCGCACCGCTGCTCTCCCGCTGCCGGGTGCTGACCCTGAACCAGCTGGAACCGGCGCAACTGCGCGCCCTGCTGGAACACGCCCTGGCCGACGGGGCGCGCGGCCTGGGCAACCTGGGGCTGGCGGCCGACGACGAGGCCCTGGCGTTCCTGGCCGAACAGTCCGGCGGCGACGCCCGCATCGCCCTCAACACCCTGGAGGTGGCGGCCGAGCTTACGACGGATAACGTCATAACCCTGGCGACCGCCCAAGAGGCGCTGCAAAAAAAGGCGCTCCTGTACGACAAGGGGGGCGAGGAGCATTACAACGTCATCTCCGCGTTCATCAAGTCCATGCGCAGCAGCGACCCGGACGCGGCCCTGTACTGGCTGGCCCGCATGCTGGAAGCAGGGGAAGACCCGCTCTTCATCATCAGGCGCATGATCATCCTGGCCTCGGAGGACATCGGCAACGCCGACCCCCGCGCCCTCCAGGTCGCCACGGCGGCCCTCCAGGCCTTCCAGTTCGTGGGGCTCCCCGAGGGGCGCATCATCCTGGGGCAGGC
>DATBXI010000101.1:0-2835 GCA_036514355.1 Desulfuromonadaceae bacterium | reverse complement strand
CGGAGCCGAGCCGGTAATATTCCTGGTCCTGCAACAACCGCAGCAGCTTGACCTGGGACTCGCGCCCCATGTCGCCGATCTCGTCCAGGAACAGCGTGCCCCCACGGGCCTTGGTGATGAGCCCCTCGCGGGATTCCAATGCGCCGGTGAAGGCGCCTTTTTGGTGCCCGAACAGCGTGTCGTTGAACATCAGTTCGTCCAGGCCGGCGACGTTGAGCGGCACGAAAGGCCCTTTCAGGCCGCTGGCGCGGTGGATGGCCCGGGCGATCAACTCCTTGCCGACCCCGGTTTCGCCGGTGATGAGGACGGGGTTATGCGAGTTCCCCATGGTCTCAACGATCTTGAAGATGGCCTGCATGCGGGGATTGGCGGTCAGGATGCCGTCGAATACCTCCGGCCGGGAGAGGGAATCCCCCATCAGGTAGTCCTTGAGGCGGCGGTTCTGGTTGGCCAGTTCGCTGATCTGGAAGGCTTTGTTGATACTGAACAGCAGCCGGTTGGCGTCGATCGGCTTGGTGATGTAATCGAAGGCCCCCTGCTTGATGCAGTCGACCACGGTTCGCAGGTCGCTGACAACGGTCATGATGATCACCGGGATGTGAGAGTACCGTTGGACAATGATCGGCAAAAGGTCGGCGCCGGTCATTCCGGGCATGATCCAGTCCATCACGAGCACCCCGACTCCTCCCTGATCCAGCGTTTTCAAGACATCGCTGCTCGTATTCAGGGTGACCACGTCCTTGATGCCATTGGAGGTCAGCATCATATGCACCACGTCCAATATAAGGTGGTCGTCGTCCACTACCAGGATGGTTTGTGCACACGTGTCGAGTACAGCGTCAGTCATTTGTTACCCCAAGATCTGTCAGTATCATCCTCATGTGATTCATAGTCCATCCCGGTCACTGAATTCAAAGCCGCTGTCGGGTTGCTTTGGCCGCTTGTTGAACAACCGGCCCAAGGCGCTCTTGATGATGTCACCGGCGAAGTAGACCGCCATATTCAGGACGTTCATCAATCCTATGGCCGGAACAAGCCGACACAACTCCGGTATGCTGAACTCCTTCAGTGCTGCCGTGAGCATGCCCAGCAGTTCCTCCTCACTGACCGTGAGGGTGAAGACCTTCTCGCACAGGACCGGATCGATACGCTCCTTGAACAGCCGGATGAAACGGTCCAGCTGGTTGGTGGATGCATTGGCCAGGAAGTGGGTCGCCACTACGTTGGTCATGATCTCGAACTTGTCGTGCAGGCGGTAGCGGGACGCACTCAGCAGGCTTTCCCGGTCCAGCGTATCATTATCCAGGCATTCGGCAATGTTTTCGGCAAAGGTGCGGTAATTATCCAGGATAAAGGTCATACCCCAGCCACAGGGGGTGGTCCAACAGGCCGCATCACCTGCGAATGCCACCCGCTCTTCGGCGATTTGCTGGGACAATCCACCCGAGGGATACCATCCCCAGCGTTCGCTGGTTACGCGCAGAGTACGGAACGCATCGGCAGACTGCTCGTTACGAATGATGCGGTAGTATTCGTTTCGCATCTCCTCCCGGGTCATCTGTACCTGCCGCAGGTAGAGGACCAGCGAGAAGGAAGTCCGCTCGTCGAGGATCTCATACTCAAAGACCGGTTTGCCCTTGGCAAGCGAGCCGGGATCAGCGTCGGCAAAGGTTTGCCACATCATGTAGTCACCAACCTGCATCTGACCGATGCCGTCCGGATGCTCGCCAATGGCACCAAATACCGACCACCAGTAAAAGCTGCTGCGGTCGATGCCGTAGTGCTTGACGATGGGGGAGTCATACCCTGATGCGTCAATGAGCAGCCGCCCCCGGAATGTTCCGTGATCGCTGGTAACGGTGACCCCGAGTTCATCAACGACGTGCCCGAGGTAGCGGCACGTGTTCAGGATCATGGCGTTGTTGGAGCGGCTCACCCCGGTCCAGTGGGTCAGGATTTCCTTGTCTCTGATGTACGGATAGCTTTCAAACAACTTGGCCCGCCAGGCCAGGTCATCGCCATGCATGCTATAGGTCTTGGTCAGAAAGCGTGTCACCCCGCCGTAGGAGAAGGAGCGGGTCTTGTCGTCCAGCACATCAGGCGGCACGAACCAGAAGCGGTCCGTTGTACCGGCCTGGTTCCGTTCCAGTATCAACACCCGAAAACGGGCGGAAAGCTCGGAGGCGACAGCCAGACCCGCCGGTCCGCCGCCGACGATAATCACATCGTACGACTCTGTTAGTGGCATGAACCGCTCCTTATGGCAGGACTTTCACCGTGTTCATGAAAATGCCCTCAATGCGCCTGTGGCGTGTCGCGGAAATGGAAATGTATATCAAAGCATTATCTCAGGCAAATTATATTTTTTTAACCAATCTCGGCCAATAGGTGATTTGAGAGGCATAGAAGGGGAGGGCGGAGATGATCCTGACCGGCACGATCGTCTGTCCCGCCAACGTTCCCTTGCGCCATTGCTTCGACCCGGGCAGTCGCAGGCAATAGCCCTCGATATCTGATATGAAAACAAAAGGTAGCGGTGGGAGCGGCAGACAGTGACCGGGGTGGCAACGAGAGGAGGCAGGATTTTTCAGGCGGGTTTCACGCCATGCCAAATAACCCGCTATTTCTAACGGGTTTCAATGCTGTATCAGACAGTGCTGGATTATTAATGGCGGAAGCACATGGGAATCGAACCCACCGGGGAGATTTCTCATCCCCCCCACCGGTTTTGAAGACCGGGCGGCCCACCAGCGACCGACGTGCTTCCATTCGAAAAACGCTTTATTATCAATAGCTATGCCGCTTGCTCCCACTTGTCATTCACTGTCTTTTTTG
>DATBXI010000100.1:0-11231 GCA_036514355.1 Desulfuromonadaceae bacterium | reverse complement strand
GCCGTCAATGCGCCCGCTTCGTTCTACCTTCAGACAAACCTGGTTTCGAGTGTTCCCGGACTGGCCCAGAGGACGGACCCGACGCTCGTGAACGCGTGGGGCATCGTCCATCCGCCAACCGGTCCGTGGTGGGTGAACGCGAACGGGAGCGGGATTGCGTTCCTGTTTGACAGCCAGGGCAACCCGTTTCCTGCCACCGCACCCTTGGTGGTAACCATACCCACGGCATCGGGGAGCGGCAGTTCAAGCCCGACCGGCGTCGTCTTTAACGCGACAACGGACTTTGCCGTTGCCACGGCTGCACCGGCACGATTCATCTTTGTCACCGAGGACGGCACCATAGCGGGGTGGAATTCCGGCGTGAATCCCACAACCGCCGTGCTCAAGGTGAACAACGGTCCTGCGGCCGTGTACAAGGGAGCGGCGCTGGCCGACAACGACGGGGTGAACTATCTCTACGTGGCCAACTTCCGGGGCGCGAGCGTGGACGTCTTCGACACGAACTTCATGCCGGTGCCAACGGTTACGGGCGCCTTCAGCGACAGCCGGATCCCGGCCGGATTCGCACCCTTCAACATCGCCAACATCCACGGCTCGCTGGTTGTCACCTATGCCAAGCAGGACGACGCCAAGCACGACGACGTGGCAGGCCCGGGCAACGGTTTCGCCGACATCTACACTCCGAGCGGCACTCTCGTACGGCGCCTGGAACACGGCGACTGGCTCAACTCGCCATGGGGTGTGGCGCTTGCACCGGCCGGTTTCGGCAAGTTCAGCAACCATCTGCTGGTGGGGAACTTCGGAAGCGGCCAGATTGCCGCCTTTGAAACCGGGGAGGGTGAATTCGAGGCCCTGCTCAAGGGTGTCGACAACACACCGCTCACCATCAGCGGGCTATGGGGCCTGGGCTTTGGCAACGACGCAACGGCGGGTCCCGCCACCACGCTGTTCTTTGCAGCCGGCATCAATCACGAAAATGACGGCCTGTTCGGGACCATCACCGCGCAAGGACCTGTCGTGAATCCCGTCGAGAAGTGATGACGTGCGTTGTTTCGGAAGGCTGTGGAGGGGTGCGGAAAGCGCCCCTCTTTTTTGCTCCCTCGCGCCTGAAGCGGGCAAGGGATGAGGGTGGCATGCTTCAGCGCCGTTTGCCCAACGCCAGCATCGCCAGGGGAAACGTGGTGACAACGCCCACCAGGAGCAAGGTCCAGCCCACGGCCTTGCGTTGTTCCCGGCCGAGCCGCTCTGCCAGCAGCAACGCCGCTCCGGCGCCAAGCGCCGCGCGGGTGCCGGCGATCAGGCCCAGTTCGGGCAGGGTCAATCTGGTCTCTTTCATATCGCCTCCGGTGCCGAAATCGGCATCACCACCGCAATCGCGGTGGTGATGCCATCAAGCAGCAGCGTCAATGCCTGCCATGCCAATGCCAATGCATGTTGTGGTACCAATGCAGGTAATCCACATCACCGGCAGTTTTGTCCGTCAGGAAGACCCTGTCTATATAACATGCCAAGAACACCACGACATAGCCGAGTATCAACATCATATAGAACACGTCGTTGTTTATCTTGGCCGACACGAACATGAGTACTTCAGGAACAACGAGCGGGAACAAGGATATGAGCGCCATCAGTGCCCATATTACGCCGAACTGCTTCAAGATCAGGTAACAGGTAATCACGTGCACTACCCAGTAGCCGTAATATGTAAAATTGTGCAGCATTATTGTTGTCCATGTATGGGATTTTGTTATCGCTTTCGGTTCCATCGCCTCTCCCTTCCTTTAAATCCGGCCACAGCCGGATCCAAATCATGATGATTGTCCCCTCTTGTATAACCATCATTATACGTTTCCCGGAAATTGAACACTACACAAAACCCGGGACCGCCTGCCATGGCCCATGTTACGGGACATCGCGCGGCGGCAGCGTGAAATAGAAGCTCGCCCCCTTGTCCGGCTCACCCTCTGCCCATACCCTGCCGCCGTGGCGCCGTATGATCCGCTCCACCGTGGCCAGGCCGATGCCGAACCCCCTCCACTCCTCGGCTCCCGGAAGGCGATGGAATGGGATAAAGAGCTTGTCCGCGTCCGGCATGGCGAACCCCACGCCATTGTCGCGGACAAAGAAGACCGGTGTGCCGTCACGCTCCGTGGTACCGAACTCTATGACCCCCTCCTCCCGCGTGGTGGTGTACTTCCAGGCGTTGCCGAGGAGATTGTCCATGACTACCCGCAGCAGATTTGCGTCCCCGTCGATCTCCATGCCATCGTTGATCCGGAATGCGACCCGGCGCAGCGGGTCGGCCAATCTCAACTCTGCTGCCGTTTCCCGCGCGATTTCGCAGATGTCGATGTGTTCCCTGCGAAGCTCGACGCGGGCCATGCGGGAGAACGTGAGGAGGGCCTCGATGAGCCGGTTCATGCGCATGGTGCCGTTGTAGGTCTCGCGAAGATACCCACGGCACTGTTCGTCGAGTGTGGCGCCGCACAACGCATCGATCACCTGGCAGTAGCTGCCGACGGTATTCAACGGCTGGCGCAGGTCGTGGGCGACCGTGTAGTTGAATGCCTCCAGTTCCCGGTTGACGGTTTCCAGTTCGTCAGCCCGCGCCGCCAGAGTGGCGTTCAGCCGCTCCACCTCCTCCTCCGCCCGCTTGCGGAGCGTGATGTCCTTCACCAGGCTCAGCATGTACCTGTCACCATTGCCGCCATCGAAATCAACGAACTCAGCGGAATAGAGGCCCACATGGTGCTGTCCGGACTTCTCCCTGTATCTGACCTCAACGTTGCGAACCGATCCTTGTTCTTTCATCATCTGCATGATCCTGCCCCGTTCGGACTCATCGACCCACAGGCCAAGCTCGATGGATGTCCGGCCGATCAACTCTTCGCGCTGATACCCCAGCGTTTCCGCTGCTGCCTGATTGACGTCGATGAACCTGCCTTCTTTCAGGGTCGATATGCCGATCAGCGCCGGAACGGCATGGAAAATCTTGGAGAACTTCCGTTCCGATTTCCGGAGCGCCTCCTCCACCCGCGTACGTTCGGTGATGTCGCGGATGCTGGCGATCACCAGCACTCCTTCATCCGTGACGAGCGGGCTCAGGGAGATGTCGGCCGGGAATTCGTGCCCGTCCTTGTGCTGCCCGTAGAGTTCCGCGGCTGCTCCCATGTGGCGCACGTGCGGATTCAGGAGAAAGTCGGCCCGCTGGGCTGCATGGCTTGTACGGAACCGCTCCGGCATGAGCATCTCCACCTGCTGGCCGTACAGGTCCCCCCGTTCATACCCGAACAGTTTCTCGGCCTGTGAATTGACGATGCGGATCGTCCCGCTGTCGTCCACGATGACCACAGCATCGGGCGCGGATTCCAGCACCCCCCTGAACTTGAGCTCCGCCCGTTTCCGTACGCTGATCTCTTTTTTGAGGAGGAGGAAGATCGACATCAGAAGGACGAATCCGATGCCGTTGCCCGCGAAGAACGCCACGATCGTCTTCCGGGTACTGGCATCCTTCTGGGCCTTCCTTGTGTTCAGATGCTGCGTGACCGCTTCCCGGGCCTCGGCCAGTTGCCTGCGGATCTCGTCCATGAGCCGTTCGTGCCGGGGCGTGAACTCCAGCGCGTAAGCGGCCCGAAAGCCCGCTGTTCTCCGGGCATCCATGGTCTTGCCCACTTCGGCCAATTTCTCCCGGATCAACGGCTCGACGCGCTGCACCCGCCCCTGCTGCGCCGGGTGGTTTCTCGTCAGGCTCTTCAGCTGCGCCAGGTGCCGGTCGATCCGGCCAAGGGCCGCGCGATACGGCACCAGAACCGTTTCATCCGCGGTGAGGATGAAGGTGAGCTCCGCGATCTCCACCGTCTCCATGGCCGAGACAAGCCCGTCCAGTTCCGCGATCACGGCAGACGAGCGCTCCACCATCCGGTCGAAGTCGGTCATTGCCGTGACATTCCGGTAGAACAGGAAGCCGATGAGGGCAAGGATCGACAGGGCCAGCCCAAATCCGGCATGTATTGCGGTATCGGAACGCTTCATCCTGCCCCCTTCGGAGTGCGGGATCCTGCCCATTCGTGCGGTTGCGGTTTGTCAGGAAAAGGCGTCCAGCCCGGTCAGGTCCCGCCCCAGGGCCAGGGTATGGACCTCGTAGGTGCCCTCGTAGGTTTCCACCGACTCCAGGTTGCACATATGCCGCATGGCCTGGTACTCGTCCGTGATGCCGTTGGCCCCCAGCATGCCACGGGCGCTCCGGGCCACCTCCAGGGCCATGCGCACGTTGTTGCGCTTGGCCAGGCATACCTGCGTGGGCCGCAAACGGCCGCTTTCCCTGAGTCGTGCCAGGTGCAGCGCCAGCAGTTGCCCCTTGGTGATCTCGGTCAGCATGTCGGCCAGCTTGGCCTGGGTCAGTTGGCAGGCGGCCAGGGGGCGACCGAACACCTTTCGTTCCCTGCTGTAGGACAGGGCCTCCTCGAAACAGGCCATGGCCGCCCCGAGCACTCCCCAGGCAATGCCGTAGCGGGCCCGGTCAAGGCACTCCAGGGCACTCTTCAGGCCTTCCGCCCCGGGCAGAAGGTTCTCCGCCGGCACCCGCGCCCCGTCCAGCACCAGTTCGGCGGTAATTGAGGCGCGGTGGGACAGCTTTCCGGTGATCTCATGGGTGCTGAAACCGGGGGTGTTCCGTTCCACCAGGAACCCGCGGATCACCCCCTCCAACTTGGCCCACACCAGGGCCACGTCCGCGATGGCGCCGTTGGTGATCCACATCTTGACCCCGGAGAGCAGGTACTCGTCACCCTGTCTCACTGCGCGGGTGGTCATGCCGGCGGGATCGGAGCCATGGTCCGGTTCGGTCAGGCCGAAGCAGCCGATGGCCCGGCCGCTGGCCAGCAGCGGCAGCCAGCGCTGACGCTGGACCTCGCTGCCGAAACGGTGGATCGGGTACATGACCAGCGCCCCCTGGACCGAGGCAAAGCTCCTCAGTCCCGAATCCCCGCGTTCCAGTTCCTGCATCAGCAGGCCATAGGCCAGGCTGTCTATCTGTGCCGGGCCATGGCCGGCAAGACCGGCGCCAAGCATGCCCAGCTCTCCCATGCGCGGCACCAGGTGGGCCGGAAACGTGCCGGCACGGTAGTGATCCCGGATATGGGGCATGGCTTCACGCTCCACGAACGACCGGGTCGTGTCCCGCACCAGGCGCGCCTCGTCGCTCAATTCGCCCTCGATGCCGTAGTAGTCGATCCCCTTAAACATGGATGTCCCTCCTGGTCAACAAGAACATCTGCCACGGAGCCACAGAGACACAGAGAAAGGCGACAAAAAAGGCTACGCGCTCTTTCTAGCGGCCTTACTTTGGGTTTTCTCCGCGTCCTCCGTGTATCCGTGTCTCTGTGGCAGATTATATGTAGCCTATTTATCGATCTGCGCCCGTTGCAGGCGGCCGCTGAAATCCCGGTACACGACCTTCACCCGGCTGAAGAAGTCGATGGCGCCCCCTCTGCCGCCCGCCTCGGGATGGCCGGAGCCGGAATGCCGCCAGCCGCCGAAGGGGAGCTGCACCTCGGCCCCGATGGTGGAGGCGTTGATGTAGACGATCCCGGTCTGCAGATCCCGTTCGGCCCGGGCGGTCTGGTTCACGTCGCGGCTGTAGATGGCCGAGGAGAGCCCGAAAGGAACGTTGTTGACGATGGCGATGGCCTCGTCGAGGGACGAGCAGGCCAACACGCTCACCACCGGCCCGAAGATCTCTTCCCGGGCGATGCGCATGCCCGGCGTCACGCCATCGAAAACCGTGGGCAGGATAAAGGAGCCGTTTGCCAGCGCCCCCTCCATCTCCATCCGCCCCCCGGTCACGAGTCGCGCCCCTTCCTCCACCCCGATGCGGATGTAGTCGAGCACCCGGCGGCACTGGGCCTCGTTGACCAGCGGGCCCACATGGGTATCCGTATTCAGGCCGGGTCCCAGGCGCAGGCGGGCGGCCCGTTCCGCGAACCGGGCCACGAACTGCTCATGCACGCCGTGGTGGACGATGAGGCGGCTGGCTGCGGTGCACCGCTGGCCGCTGGTGCCGAAGCCGCCCCAGACGGCCCCTTCCAGGGCCAGTTCCAGATCGGCGTCGTCCATGACGATAATGGCGTTCTTGCCCCCCATCTCCAGGGCCACGGGGCGGTGCAGTTCGGCCAGCAGCCGTTCCAGGCGTTCCCCGGCGCCGCAGGAGCCGGTGAAGGAGGCCGCGTCCACGCCGGGATGGGTGAGGAGGTACTCTCCCACCTCGTCCCCTGGCCCGCAGATCAGGTTGACCACGCCGGGGGGGATGCCGGCCTCCTCCAGAATGCCCACCAGGGCAGCCGCGCAGGCCGGTGTTTCCGATGATGGCTTGAGAACGACCGTATTGCCGCAGATCAGGGCGGCGCACAGCTTCCAGGCCGGGATGGCGATGGGGAAGTTCCAGGGGGTGACCAGCCCCACGACCCCCAGGGGCTGGCGCATGCTCTTGCAGTCCTTGTCGAACAGCTCCGACGGCACGGTCTCGCCCTGGAGACGGCGCCCTTCGCCGGCCATGTAGAAGGCGATGTCGATGGCCTCCTGCACATCGCCGAGCCCCTCGGCGATGACCTTGCCCATCTCGCTGGTCACCAGCTGGCCGAGCCGGCGCCTGTTCCTGATCAGCAGCTCGGCGGCCCGGAAGAGTATCTCCCCCCGCCGCGGCGCCGGCAGCAGGCGCCAGCCCGGCAGGGCCGCGCCGGCCGCCTGCACTGCCCTATCCACATCACTCCGCCCCGACAGGGACGCCTCGGCCACCACTTGGCGGAGATCGGCCGGATCGCGGCTGGCAAAGCGCTTGCCGCCATCGGCCTCGTGCCATTCGCCGCCGATGAAGTTCCTGACCATGCTTGTCATGGCATGAGTCCTCTCGTGTCTGTTCGCGGGTTTTCCGTGCACGCGGGCAGCGCTTCAACAACCAGTTCATTTCAGCATAAAATACGCCAAGCTGCCCCCTGACGCCGTTGATCCAGCAACATCAAGGAGCAGCGCCGTGCGATTCGCCGGTTTCCGGGTCGTTTTCCGCGTAGCAAGCACCTCGCTGGCTGGCATTATTTTTTACACATGTCGGATTTGGTGCCAGGGAGAAGAGCAGTATCGGACAGAGGGGAGAGCGTTGATGGTCAGTCCGCGGCGTGGTGCGCGGCGTGCAGGGACCGGTGCACGACATCGTCATCGACCCCGAGTATTTGGATGTGTCGCTCCCGCGGGATACGACCTTTGTCCATCCGATCAAGCGGGGGCACACGGCCTTTGCCTACGTGGTGGAGGGTGAGGGGTTCTTTGATACGGAGCGGAGCGCCTTTGCCCACGAGGTGGTATTGTAAAGACTCTAGACCATCAGAAATCCTCTGATAGGCTAGAGCCTTGTAAATAAACAATCTTTCTGCCCATAGCCTCCATTTGCGCTTCTAAGGATCGCCTTAACGCAGTTCCCGTATGATCTCCCCTTGCCTCAAGGCGATAATCTTGCCGATGAGGTCTTCGCTACCTTTGTCGTGCATAAAAAGAAAAACGCACCGGGACACCTTGTGATGGTGCTCTGCCTTTAAGAATCGAGCCATGACACGCACTCTGACAGTATGTCGTCTTTCCTTGAGGTGCGTTTCAATGTTGAGATACACGCAGACCTTACTCCCCTGTAGTTCGCATTGCGCAACGTCAACGGCACAACCATCCAATGAAAGATCAATCAACCGTCCCTTGAACTGATCCAATCCCGACTCAATAAGTACGGCAATCGGTATATGCATCCTTACCCGCACTGATTCACGATGTTCGGGGAGCACATCAACATAGGAGAAATCGGAAAGGGTCACCTCCCTGGTATCTGCGCTGTAGTGAGCAGAGGCATAAATGTGGTGCGTCAAATCTTTAGATTTTACAATGGCGTGCTTGGTAAACTCAATAGCCCGTGCCTGGGTTTCGTTGGTACGGCAAACCAATGCATCCCCAACAAAACGAAAACTCCTTGCAACAGACGATATTGGCACCTCTTTATAGTAATTGAGAAGCTTCAATTCGGTTAGTTGCTTAGCCTCCTGCAGTCGGCGCAATTCATCAAGAACAGTGTGGTTGAGATCATGTTGGACATGACCGAATAATTTTTTGCTCATATATACCGTGTAATTTTCCAAAAGTGAATCCTACCGTTTGGCACCTTTGCTTCAGCAAACAAGGCGTTATGGTACAGCATTATGATCCAGCAGGCTTTGGCTGCCATCGCCGGGATCGGTCAAGATGTTATAAGAGTGGCCACACAGACCCGTAGGACAGATCAGACACAGGTCGCTTTTGATGACAGGGATCTCTTCGGGAAAGTCTGGCTGACTGTCGAGATTGCACCAATCCTCTGACTCAGCCTCGCTATCTGTGCCCGCAAAAAGACTCTGAGCGAGCTTTGCATTAATATAATCTTTCAGCGTCTGATGGGATTGAGTCTGAAATGGCATGTCAAAGTTGACTTCCAGTCGTTTCGACGCTGGCAGCCACTCCTTTACTGTCCCATAAAGCCCGATGTGTGCTCGTACCTGGTGCTGTGTCCCAATGCTCGTGCAACAGTAAATTTTTTCATCTTCCCAAAATTCCGGACTATCATCTAATAGGGTTATCCGCATGTCCTCTGCGGAGACATCTGCCATTAACCCTAGTAATTGGCTAGGTTGGTTACCGACACTTCTCCGGACAAATACCCGTGTTGGTCGATTCGGCCTGATACGTTTTACGCTGCATTCCTTGGTAGTGTTATATACGCTGGAGCATCGCCCACCCAAAAACTCGCAAGCAAAACTCTGCCCCTGGTAATAAAAAAGCAAGGCGCTGCTGCCTAGAATATTGACATGCCCAAATGGCGGCCCCAAGGTCTTGATCAGACCGAAAAGCGTCTTACCTAGAAAAACCTCCAGGTGAGGAACTACAAACGAATTTTCTTGGTCATTACCTTCGATATTGACTGCCATGGAATCCATAACACCAGAATCATTTGATCTTGTATTGACTTGCATACAGCCTCCACGTGTTTTGCTGTGTTTCTAAAAGGTTGGCTTTTCACTAAAAAACGCGGCGTTAACCAGAAACCAACCATCATTGGTAGCAAAGCCAAGCTGAAGGGCATTATCTAGCCTCCCCGCTGCGAAGAAACAGTCATTGCCGGTTATCACCGAAGGTGTTGAAAGCCTGATGTCCAACCCACCCTTGGAGAGATGTTGCTTGAAGCCTCCGGCTATCATGTTGGTGATTTCCCTCAAGGCATCATACACATCGTCGTCAACATCATTCACCTCAACTCCAAGCATGCCGGAAGTAAAGTTCAACGCCAGGTTCCTGGGCGCATGGAGGCTTACTATGCCGTTGTAAGCGCCGACAAGACCAACCATGGCCGTTATACTGTTTTCAAAATGAGTCGTGGGATTGATCACCGGGGGGAGATGGAGCAAATCGTTTATGCCCACCATGGTACTGAAAACTTCCCGTACGTGGTTCACCATGTGCCTGGCAAAATCAGCTTCTTTGAGTTGTGCCGAGCGGTGTTGGGCAGAGGTCATACGAGCTATTAGGCAGTATCCATGCCATTTCAAGCTTAAAAATTGCAACCATTTAATTTAAATGTAATTTAGGCCCATACAATCAAGACAAAAATTGGCCTGCCCAATTATGTGTTTTCAATAATTGAAATATGATGTAGAAGTTATGAAATATTATTGATTGTGGGGTGATCATGCCGAAACTGCATGTATATTGCGATTTCTGGGAACAGTCCGCCTCCCGGGGGCTTCACGAGGTACGGAAGCATGGTCGGCATTCTCTGCATATCGAGCACATCCACGCCGGTAATATGGTCACGGCCTTACAGGGACTTGTCGCCGGGGTATATGAACATGATGTCGTTCTGATCGTTTTGCTGCACGTTGAAAAGTACCTGCTGCATCAGGCAGGCAAATTGCTATCTTCCCAACCGGCGACTGTGCGCAAGTGCATTACCGTATCCTATTCGCGATACTCTCCAGAAATCGGAGCATGGGCAAAACAGATCGGCGTCAACTACGAAGTGAATGAGTATGAGGCCCCACGTCATTCTCCCTGGGAGCCGTCTGACGTTGCCCATGGAACAACGCTGGAGGAGCGCCGCTGGATTCAGTATCGACTCATGCGTGTGCTTATCTCCGGCGAGCCCCCTGGCAGGGCTTATGAGGAAATCTTCAAGAAGCTCCGGCACTCCCGACTTTCTCGTCCCAAGCTTGAGCGTTCCCAACGTTTTTATGAACTTGGCGAGCCGGACATGGCCGGTGGAAACTTCACCGAAGAACGCAAAGCCAATCCCAACGCTATAGATCTATTGCGTGAACGTACTGTTCATGTGGGCCTATCTGGCTTGAATACGCTGATCATCGGCGAGACTGGTACCGGCAAGGAGTCGTTTGCGTGGTACCTGCATGATTTCAGCACCAGGTGCGACAAACCGCTTTTTGCGTTAAACTGCGCGTTTTTTGAGGGGGAACGGTTAGAGTCGGAACTGTTTGGGCACGAACTGGGCGCGTTCACCGATGCCAAGCGGATGAAGAGAGGCTTGGTAGAAGAGGCCGATGGCGGCACGCTGTTCCTGGACGAGTTGCCGGAGATGGAACCACGTGTCCAGGCCAAGCTGCTGCGTTTCCTGCAAGACGGTACCTACGTCCGACTAGGCGGGAACAAGGTCATGCGGGCCAATGTCCGCATCATATCAGCGACACAACCAAACCGCATGGATACGTTGCGGCAAGACCTCTATTACCGGGTTGCGGATGTGGAACTGCACACCGTGCCGCTGCGCGAGATGAAACAGCGGGACATCGTCAACATCGCCTGTAATCTTGCATACCGCCTTATGTGGCGGCCATTCAGCACCGAAAAAGGCCAAAGCATCCTGACCCCGAATCTGATTCGCGAGGTTTGGCATAAGCTAACCATTCCGGAACATGCCGCTTGTCTTTCCAGCTACGGCTGGCCTGGCAACATGCGGGAACTGTCAACGTTGATAAAGCGGTTCGTCCTGTTGGGTGACGACATTTTCACGGAGATACGGGAATCGCATAAACCGGCGCAGGCGATGTCAGACAATGAAAGCAAATTGCAGCGATTCCTGATGCCGGTTTCAAGCCTGGAGGAACTGAAGGCACGGGACATCAACCTCAAAGAGTTGCAACCAGTCTTTGTCCGCC
>DATBXI010000099.1:0-8902 GCA_036514355.1 Desulfuromonadaceae bacterium | reverse complement strand
GTGACGCAGGTCGTATGGAAACTGCGCCAGGGTCATATTCAGGTTCACCCCCACCCCGAGGACAACGAAGTTGATGGCGTCGGTCTCGGCGCTCATCTCGTTCAGGAGGCCGGCCACCTTCCGGCCGCCCATCAGTACGTCGTTCGGCCACTTGATCTCCGGCGAGAGGCCGGTGACCCGCTCGATGGTCCGCGCCACCGCCACGGCGGAAAGAAAGGTCAGCTGCGGCGCCTCATGGGGCATCACCGTCGGACGCAGGACAACCGAACAATAGAGGTTTACCCCCCCTGGAGACGACCAGACCCGCCCCCGGCGCCCCTTGCCGCCGCTCTGGGCATCGGCCATGACCACCGTGCCTTCGGGAGCTCCCTCTTCGGCCTGCCGGAAGGCGTCGCTGTTGGTCGAACCGGTTTCTTTCAGGCAAATGAGCCGTCTGCCCACGAGCACGGTAGACAGCCGGGCCTCGATCTCCGCACTGTCCAGGTTGTCGGGGGCGGAAACCAGCCGGTAGCCCCGGGACGGGACCGCCTCGATCACATACCCGGCCTCCCTGAGCCCCGAAATATGCTTCCAGACAGCGGTGCGGGAAACGTTCAGGTCGCGGCTGAGTTGACCGCCGGAAACAAAGCCTCCCTGCTCGCGGAAGAGGCGTAGAATGGTACTGGCTTTCTGATGCATCGCTTAATTCCTTACAGCCATTTGAATTGCCAGGTACCACAGACCCTTGAGGTTTATAAAACCTCAAGGGTCTGGCCTTAATCCAGCAGCATGGAGATATCCATGGCCCGGGCCGAATGGGTCAGGGCCCCGACCGAGATGATATCCACCCCGGTCTCGGCGATGGCACGCACGGTCTCAAGATTGACCCCGCCCGACGCCTCCACCAGGGCCCTGCCGGCGATGTTCGCCACTGCCGCGGCCATGTCCGCCAGCGTCATGTTGTCCAGCATGATGATGTCGGCCCCGGCGGCCAGCGCTTCGTCCACCTGCCCCAGGGTCTCGGTCTCGATCTCGATCTTAAGCGTATGGGGGATATAGGCGCGGGCTCTGCGGATCGCCTCGGCAATGCCGCCGGCAGCCACGATATGGTTTTCCTTGATGAGGATGCCGTCGTACAGGCCGGTACGGTGATTGATGCCCCCACCCACCCGCACGGCGTATTTTTCCAGTTCCCGCAGGCCGGGGGTGGTCTTGCGGGTGTCCACGATACGGGCTTTGGTCCCCTTGACCGCCTCGACGTAGCGGGAAGTGATGGTGGCAATGCCGCTCATGCGCTGGAGCAGATTGAGGGCCACCCGCTCCCCCATGAGCAGGTCGGCCGCATTACCTTCAACGGTGGCCAGCAGGCCTCCCCGGGCGACCCGCGTACCTTCCGGCATACAGGCGGCAAAGGCCGCGCCCGGGTCAAGCCGGCGGAATACCCGTTCGGCCACGAACAGACCGGCAATCACCAGATCCTCTTTGGCGATGAGGCGGGCCGTGGCGCCGCGCCGTTCCGGCACGACCGCCTGGGTAGTGATGTCGCCGGTATGGATGTCTTCGAGCAGGGCTTGTTCGATAAGGCGGTCAAGAGCGAGCATTGGTGGTCCACCTGACAAGAAAAGTGTGCCCGTATATACCACAGGTCAGGGGGGCGTATCAACCGCAAAACCTTGAACCATGCCCCTTGCAGGCGTAAACAATAAACGATTGACGGCAGGTACTGCTGCCTGTATAGTAACGCGCTTGTAATAGATATACTATCCGCGCAGAGGAGTGGCATTATGCTGAAAAGGATCATCCTGCTTACCATGGCGCCTGTGCTGTTTTTTACGGCCGCAGCCCTTGCCGCAGAAACCAAGGACATCCGTTTTACCTTCAAGAACGCTGATCCTGTGGTTTTCAGCCACGAATTTCATCTAGCAAAATATGACAACAAATGCAAGGTATGCCACGACGCCATCTTCAACCTGCGCAACCGCCGGCACTTCACCATGGCGGAGATGGAGAAAACCAAATCCTGCGGCGCCTGCCACAGCGGCATAAAGGCCTTCAGCGTGGCCAGCGAGGGCGACTGCGTCAAGTGCCACAAGGGCAAGCCTCGCGAGGTAACCTACACCATCAAGGGACTGGGCTCGGCGGTCTTCAGCCATAGCATCCACATCGCCAAGACCAACGGGGCGTGCCGGAGTTGCCATAACGGCAAGGTCATCACCGGGCGACAACGGGCCGTCACCATGGCGGAGATGGAAAAGGGAAGGACCTGCGGCGCCTGCCACAACGGCAAGCGGGCCTTCACGGTGACCGCCAACTGCAACCGCTGCCACAAGGGGCTTACTCCCAAGGACGTCACTTTCGTGATCAAGGGGGTAACACCGGCAACCTTCAGCCACCAGGTCCACACCCAGGCCTATTCGTGCAAGGAATGCCACACCAGGGTCTTCCCCTTCAGGGCCGTAGCGGGTAAGGCCACCATGGCCGACATGGAGAAGGGCGTATCCTGCGGCACCTGCCATGCCAAGGGTAAGGACGCCTTCCCCACCACCGGCGACTGCGACAAATGCCACAGGGGAATGAAACCGGGCGTCATCACTTTCAAGACCGATGCCGGTGTTGCCACCTTCAGCCACGAGTTCCACCTGCAGGCTTACAAATGCGCCGACTGCCACACCAAGGTGTTCCCCTACAAGGCCGTGAGCGGCAAAGCCACCATGGCCGACATGGAGAAGGGCGCGGCCTGCGGTACCTGCCACAACAAGGATAAGGATGCCTTCTCGGTGAAGGACGACAAGTTCTGCGACAAGTGCCACAAAATGTAACTGCCGCTGACAGCCTGGTTACCTGAATAGAAAAGGCGTCCCGGAACAATCGGGACGCCTTTTCTTTTGCATTATACGCAACAATGCCCGCTGCGGGAATACCTACGACGCCGTGCGCTGATCGATCACGCAGCGGCTGCCAACGGATTCCTTGGCCAGTTTCTTCAACTCGGCGGCTATTTCGGCCACCTTGGCGGCATGCCGGATCCCGGGGGAATGCAGGGGCACCACGGCGATCGAGAGCGACAACAGGGGGATCTGCTCCGCTTCCCCCTTTCGGTTGGTCCCCTCATAATAACCGCGTGTCTTGGTATCTTCATCAAACAGATCCAGCACGATCCGGTCGAAGAAGCCGATGATGGTCTGGCTCACCCCCTCGGCCCGCGCCGAAGGCAGAATGAAAACAAAGTCGTCGCCGCCGATATGCCCGCAAAACCCGCCCCCCGAATCCCGCACCGTATTGAACATGATGCGCGCCAGCATACGGATCACCTCATCCCCATGGGAAAAACCGAACACGTCGTTGTACGGTTTGAAGTGGTCGATATCCACGTAGCACACCGACACATCCGTAGCCATGGCCTCCTCGATGGCCTTTTGTATGGAGGTGTTGCCCGGTAGGCGCGTCAGGGGATTGTTGTCGAAAATGCGCTTGATGCGGGAGAGTGCCAGGGAGATACGGCTGAACAGTTCGTCGAAACGGAGCGGCAGCGTGATAAAGTCATCCAGGGGACAGCGGTCCCACTCCATGGTGTTGCACGCACCCTGGGCGATCAGTCCGATGATGGGAATGGTGCTGAAAAAACTGTCGCTGCGGAGGGTGGTGACGAGATTGATGCTAGCATCAGGATCGGAGTGCAGATCGACGATCAACAGATCGGGCGGGTCGGAATAAAACACTCCCAGAATGCCTTCGATCGACGGGATGATGGCAACCTGAAAGTCTTTGCTCTGCAAGCGTAACTGGAGATGGGACGCGAGGTGGGCATCCGATGATACGCATGAAATCCTAGTAGGCCGGGGCATCGCTGCCTTGCAATTCAAGGCTGAAATTTTTTACCTCCACCAGCTTATCTTCCAGCTCATCAATGATCTCCGCCATCGCCTGCTCGTTGAACTTGAGCACGTCCCAGGCGATCTGCTGGATCTGCGGCACATAGCAGTCTCCGCTGTCCCCGAATCCGCAGGCCTTGATCAGCACGTCGGCGATATGCACCACGGCGGTCTTGATGCGGTGGTTGCCCGAAAGGGCCACATCGTGGTGAAACGAGATCGGTTCGCTCAACTTGTCGGGCAGGAACCAGCTCTTGGCCAGCCATCCGCCGACCTCTGCATGGTCCGTGTCTATTGTCTCGCGTTCGGCATCCCGCATGTACATCCCGCGGTCGCGGATCATGTCACGGATCAACTGCTCGGCCTCGGAGCACTTGAGGCTTATGATCACCTTGCCGATGTCATGAAGCAAGGCGGCGGTGGATATCTCCTCGCATTCCGGCAGGTTGAGCTTGCGGGCGATCAGGTTTGCCGCCACGCCGACCGCCAGCGAATGTTCCCAGAGTCCAACGCTGTTCTTCTCCATGATCTCGAAGATTGAGGAACTGAGCGCCAGGCTTTTGACCACATTGACCCCCAGCAGGATCATGGCGTTGGAGATGGTGGAAACCCGGTAAAATCCATAGGAAGGGGAGTTGGCCAGCCTGAGGATGCGGGCGGACAGTACCTGGTCCGAGGAAACGATCCGGGCCATTTCCTGTACCGAGGCCTTGTCGTTCTCCGTCAGAGAGTTGAGTTTATGGATGACGCCGGGCAGCGTGGGGAGCGTCCTGGTGTCCATGATGATCTTTTTCAGTTCATTTCGCTTCTCGTCCACCATTGTCTCCCATGGATCGTTTCAGGTGCTCCACAAACATATCGTACACTTTGAGTGTCAGGGGATCATTGCGAACCTTTTCGAATCGCCGGTCGAGTTCTGCCAGCATATCTTCGAGCGAACGGTCGCCCTCCTCCCAGACGGGATGTCCCTCCACATAGATCGCTTTTACGTTCAGGTGATCGAGGCGGGTAATGAGCGTATCGCTCAAAACGGTCTGCTTGCCGCAGATCGGCATGCCAACGGGATTGTCGTTGCGAAACACATCCCGCGCGAGCACCATTCCGGCCGTGGCGCGCAGCAAAGGAATTTTCTGCATGGAGTGAGTACCTTGTTCCGCCTGACCAGCACAGGCGGATTGTTGCGGATTGTTGAATATTTAATCAATATTAAAGAAGTTACATCACAAAGTCAATGCGTGATTGTGCGCGCGTCTCCAGTTCCTCCGCCGGGCCGGCGCCACCTGCAGGCAGCCCTGGACGGCATTATCACGACGCATCGCCGGTGTCGGCCCGCAGGGACGGCGACGGGTGCTCGCCCTCCGTCAGCCGCCTCCCCTTCCCCACCAGCACGATGCCGGTCGCGGTATCCATGACGATCTTTCTTCCCACCCGTCCCCCCACATCGCTGGCGGTAATCGGTATGCCGAACTCTTCCAGCATCTCGTAGGCAAGCGTTACGTTGCGGTCCCCGATCATGAACACCTCGTTCCCGGTGCCCATCACATTGGCACCCCCGAAAACCTTGGCAACCAGGTGTTCCCGGCCGCATCCCATGCCAACGACCCGTGCAAGCAGTTTTTCGATGGCGATATTGCCGTACTTGGGGGTCGCCAGCCCCTCTCCGTTCCACAGCGGCAGCATGTAATGGTTTATTCCGCCCATGCGCACCACGGGATCCCACAGGCAGACCGCCACGCACGACCCCAGCACCGTGCTCACCCGATGGGGCTGCGGAGCGGCGAACAGGGTGCCGGGGAACAGAAAATGCTTCGGTATCGTTTCGTCGCTGCCCACGTGTACCTATTTCTCGCTCATTTCGTCGAAGAAGAACAGGTTGCCCCCTTCGGCAAAAATATTCTCGTCGGCGGCGATAGAGTTGGAGGGAAGCGTAACGGTAACAAGCGTCCCCTGTCCCGGCATACTGTCCACCGAGATCGTTCCCTGCAGCAGATCGGTGAGCGCTTTGGTGATGCTGAGACCCAACCCGTGTCCCCGGTGTGAGCGGGTCGTGCCGCTCTCCAATTGGACAAAACGGTCAAAGATGCGCTCTTTGTCATCCTCGGCAATCCCTATGCCCGAGTCGCACACGGCACACACCAGCTGTCCAGCGGCATCTCCTCCCATAAATACGGTGACCACACCGCCCGCACGGCTGAATTCAAGTGCATTGGCCAGAAGATTGGCAATGATGACCTGCAGCTTTTCCGCATCGGTGGCGAACAGGGGCGGCACGTCCGCGTACGGCAGTTCCAGCTCGATGTCCACCGACTTCCGGGCGGCGCTGTAGCGGAACGCCTCCACCACCTCCCTCACCACCGCTGCCACGTTGACGTGGCTGATGTGGGGGTCCACCTCGCCCGCCTCCAACTCGGCAGCCAGAAAGATGTTCCGCAGTTGAAAATCCAGGTTGCACGCCTCGGAGCAGATCAACGAGGCCATCTTGGCGGCCTCTCCGCCCGCCTGCTCCATGGCGGCCAATTCCGACGCCAGGCCGATGATGGCGTTCAGCGGGTTGTTGATCTCGTTGCGGATGTTGGAGAGGAAGTTGCTCTTGAGCGCCTCCGACTGTTCAAGCCTGCGGTTCATCTCCACCAGCTTGCGGTTCACCACACTCAGGTCCGAAAAGGCCTTCCTGCTCTGGTCAAAACGGATCGTCAACTCCTGGATCAGTTCGTCGTCCCTCTGTTCCATCGCCTCCCCTTTCCTCGGACTAAGGACCAGACCTTTGAGGTTTTCAAAACCTCAAAGGTCTATGAAATTAGTATCCCAATCCCGTATCTCCGGCGTGGCCCGACCCTGCCGCGCCATCGGCAGGCGCACTGATCGGCGTGCGGTTCTTCACCGCGAACACCTCGATACCCGCCTTGGTCTCCAACGGGCAGACATTCTCGCAAATGCCGCAGCCGTTGCAGATTTCCTCCACCACATAGGGCTCCTTGACTCTGCGGCGATTGCCGTCCGGGCCGACCACCTCCACTTCGCGGGA
The DNA here is from genome assembly GCA_036514355.1 of Desulfuromonadaceae bacterium. Classification (GTDB taxonomy): domain Bacteria; phylum Desulfobacterota; class Desulfuromonadia; order Geobacterales; family Pseudopelobacteraceae; genus JACPFJ01. The sequence continues at coordinate 2,026 of DATBXI010000099.1, read as the reverse complement.
GCGAATGGCCTTGCTGGGGATCGGGCAATGCTCCTCGCAGACGATGCAGTCGATCCGCTTGGCGAACGGCAGGCAGTGGTTCTTGTCCAGGACCGCCTTGCCGATCACCTCGCGCTGCTTGGCCTCCACCGGCAGACGCGGGATCGCGCCGGTTGGGCAAACCTGGCCGCACAGGGTGCAGTTGTACTCGCAGTACCCAAGGCGCGGAATGACCAGCGGCGTGTAGAGCCCCGCGATGCCGGCCTGGTAGGCCGCCGGATAGAGTGCGCTCTTCAGGCAGACCTTCATGCACTCCCCGCAGCGGACGCACTTCTCCAGGAACTCCTCCTCGCTGCGTACACCCGGTGGGCGCAGCAGGCGCGACTGTTGTTCCGGTGGCCGGAAGCGGGCCGGGATGGCCAGCAGCAGTCCGGCCGCCACCCCCCCCAGCAGCACCCGCCGCTCCGGCAGCAGCGGCCCCCCACCCCGGGGCGTGGCGGCAGGCCGGAACCTGACGCGCTGGTGCGGACAGCGCCACTGGCACTCCATGCAGAGGATGCACTCCTCCCGGACCAGGATATCCCGATCAAATGTGGTGGGGCAGAGCTCGCGGCATTTCCCGCAATCGGCGCACAGGCCGCCCGGCACACGCTTGAACAGGGAGAAGCGCCCCAGCCACCCCAGGAGCGTGCCCAGCGGGCAGAGGTTGCGGCACCAGTTGCGCTCCTCGTACCGTTCCAGCAGGATGATCACCAGCAGGATCACGGCCGATAAAAAGGCCAGCGGATAGATGGTGTCGCGGAAGGGGAGCAGGTTGGGGTGCAGCAGGTTCCAGGCGGGTTCCAGGGCATCGCGCCGTTCGCCCGCCAGGCGGTAGAGCGCCACCCACCCCTCCCGCGCCGCAAGTCCCAGGAGGGGATAGAGGAAGAAGGTCAAGGCCCGCAGCAGGATGGCGATCGGGTCCAGCAGACCGGCCAGGTTCAGGTCGAACAGCGAGGCTGCCAGTATGGGCACCAGGAGCCAGTATTTCAGGTTCCCCTTGAGCACCGCGAGCGGTACGGTCTTGCGGATGCGGGAGGTAAGCAGGTCGAGCAGCGTCCCCAGCGGGCAGATCCAGCCGCAGAAAAAGCGTCCCAGGAGCAGCGTTGCCACTACCACCAGCAGGGCGGGCAGGAGCAGCCAGATCCAGGACCGGGTCGCCAGCAGCCAGCTGAACAGGACCAGCGGATCGGCCCGGAAAAAGGCGTTGACCGCCGCGTTGATGTCGTCATGCCCCCGGTACTCGGTCTGCACGAACAGGACCAGGAACAGCGCCAGGAACAGGAGTTGGGCTATGCGGGGGGTGGCGGGTTTGTTCACGCGATCATACACCTCGTATAGTTGGCCGCTAGCGCCACTGCGCCATGACGAAGATAATCACAAGGCACGACGAGCCGCCTCGCGCTCCACAAAACGCCAACGGTCATCGCTGCCCTTTACACCCGCACCACTTTGATCCTGTCCAGGTTCATCTCTCCCAGACCGCGCCGGTAGGCAGCGACGGTGATGGCGATATCCGCCGGCTTCAGTCCGAACAGTGTCGTGGCAACCGCATCGGCCGCAACGATGTCGCTGGAGACGAGCACCTTGTTGAGCCGCTTCACATCGGCGATGTTCCCCCCCTGCGGACCGTGGGCCGTCAGGACCCGGGTGGCATCGATCACCGTCAGGTGGCTTTTCAGATGGGCATTCACATCCGCCAGGGCCACATCGATGTTGCGGTGGATATAGCCGCGATTGCCCCCCATCACCCCCATGACGTTCTTGAGCCCCAGGGTGAGGCGGGAAAGGCCGTGATGCTTGGCCACCGGCACGTTGATGAACACATCCGCGCCGAGCGCCTCGTCGTACAGCTCCCATTCCTTGAGGAAGCTGCCGTTCAGGGACACCTTCCGGAAGCGCTCCGGCTCCACCTGCTTGCACTCCACCCCCTTCATTCCCTTCAGGGCCCCCTCGATGCCGCTGTTGACGTAGCAGCGCCGCGGGTCGTTGCAGGTGTGATCAAAGA
>DATBXI010000098.1:0-4429 GCA_036514355.1 Desulfuromonadaceae bacterium | reverse complement strand
CTGACCCGGCGGGTGGGGATGTACCAGAAGCGACGCCATCCCCGCCACACCCTGACCCAAGTGGTCCTGGACGGGTTGTGCCGGGAGTGCGATTACATAAAAAATACTTGAGCTTTTGACAAGTATTATCAATTATTATTTATAGCCCACCTGTGGTATCTTTCTTCCAACCCAACAGACGTTCACTCACGCGACGATCGCGACGAAATTCAAATCCGAACTGAGGGCACCTGCCTTCCCCCCTTTGAAAAAGGGGGGGCAGGGGGGATTTGGGGTTCAGAATTCAAAGGCAAATCCCCCTAAATCCCCCTTTTCCAAAGGGGGACTTGGTATTACATTTCATCCAAACCGTGATCAATCGAGGAGAGCACCATGACCACCATTGCCGACGCCCTCATCCCCGTGCTGGCCCTGATCCTGGTGGGCTTCGTCATCCAGCGCACCACCTTCCTCCCCCCCTCGTTCTGGCCCTCTGCCGAGAAACTGACCTATTTCCTGCTCATGCCGGCCACCCTCATCCACAGCCTGGCGGGCAAGAAAATCGGCACCCTCCCCTGGCTGAAGATCCTTCTGACCGTTGAGGGCGCGGTGCTGGCCAGCGCGCTCCTGGTGACCCTGTGGTGGCTCGCCAACCGGCGCATGGGGGGGCCGGCCTTCACCTCCCTCTTCCAGGGGGGTGTGCGCTTCAACACCTTTGTGGCCCTGGCCCTGGCGGAGAACCTGTTCGGCAGGGACGGCCTGTTCCTGGCCGCCCTGGGAGCCGGTTTCATGATCCTGCTGGTCAACGTGCTCTGCGTCTCTGTCTTCTCGGTGGCGGTGAACCATGGCAGGGGGATGGATCTGAAACGGCTGGGCGCCGACCTGCTGCGCAATCCGCTCATTATCGGGTGCGTGGTCGGGGTGGGGCTGAACGCCGCGGGACTGAAACTGCCCGTGGCCATTGACGGCATACTGGCCCTGGGGGGAAAAGCGGCATTTCCGGTGGGACTGATGGCGGTGGGGGCGGCCTACCGCGCCGGCAACCTGGGGCTGCACTGGCAGCCGCTGGTGGTGAGCAGCACCGTGCAGTTTCTCTGCAAACCCCTGATCGCCTGGGGCCTGGCGGCGTACCTGGGGCTCTCCGGCATGGCCGCGGGCGTGGCGGTACTGCTGTTCAGCGTTCCCACGGCCCCTTCGGCTTACATCCTCTCCCGCCAGATGGGGGGAGACCATGACAGCATGGCCTCCATCATCACCGTACAAACCTGCCTGTCGTTCGTCACCCTGCCGCTCACCATCTGGCTGCTGCGGTGATCAGACATTTCCCCTCTCCCTAGCCCTCTCCCACAAGGGGAGAGGGAACTAACTCTCCCCTCCCTTTATGGGAGGGACTGGGGGAGGGCAGCCTTTCTCAGGTCTCAAGCATGGCATGCTTCCCGCTCAGCCCGTATTCACCCGGATCGGCAGAATCACCGTAGTCAACCCCTCCCATTGCAGGCGGCGCTGGATGGCGAAGGCGGTCTCGTTGTGCAGCATGCGGTGGTAGAACTTCTCCAGCCGGAAGGTGAGTTGGCCGGTGAACACGGTGGAGCGGGGATACTCCTCAGCCACCTCCGTGCAGATCCCGATGCCGCTCTCCACCACGTCCGTGGCAACTGCCATGCGATAGTCCGCCGCGAAACCGAGCCGGCGCGCCAGGTCCACGTACCGCTCCAGACCCGCCTTGACCGATGCCTCCAGGGCCGCCACCTCCTCTGCCCCCTTGAACGACCCCGAATCCACCACCGCCACCGAGACAAAGACGATATTCTTGTAGGTCTTGGGAAAGGTGGTGACGATGGAGAGCAGGGTGTGCACGCCGAACCCGTTGTAGCCCGAGACCAGTTGGATGGCGGTCTGGGCGTTCCTGTCCAGGGGATCAGTATTGGCCGGACCGCTGGTGGGGAAGTCCAGCAACTCCTCGTCCAGTTGGGTGACCGCCTTGCGGACCCGGAGATAATGCCCCTTGATCAGGTAGCAGAGACCGATGACCACCGACGTGATGAGAATGGTCAGCCATCCTCCCTCGGCAAACTTTTCAAAGACGGTGATGGCGAGGATGGTGGCGCACAGTATGAGGCCCACCAGATGGACGCTCAGGTGCTGCTTCCACATCGGGTCTTCCTTGCGGCGCTCGATAAAGAACTTCGACATCCCCAGCTGGGACAGGGAGAAGGTCAAAAAGACGTTGATGGAGTACATGACGATCAGCGCAGAAACCGAACCCTTCGTATAGATCAGCAAAATGATGGCTGCCGCTCCCATGAGCACGATGCCGTTGCGCATGGTCAAGCGGACGGACAGCGAGGCGAAGCGATGCGGAAACCAGGAGTCCACCGCCATGTTGGCCATGACCCGGGGGCCATCGACAAAACCGGTCTGCACTGCCACCAACAGCAGGGCACCTTCGGAAAAAATAGTGATGAACGCCAGCCAGTGCCCCATAGGCCAGTGGGCAAACAGGCCGTCGGCCAGGACCGCATTGAGGGTCTTGCCCTCCACCGGCTTGATGCCGATCAGCGCGTAGCATATGAAGAGAATGCCCGCGGTAAATGCCAGAGAGGCGGAGAGATAGATCATGGTGCGCTTGCCGGTCTGCACCCGCGGCTCACGCATGATCTGCAGGCCGTTGGAGACCGCCTCGATGCCGGTGTAGGTGCCGCCCCCCAGGGAGTAGGCCCGCAGAAACAGCATCATGATGCCTAAGAAGCCGATGGTGGAAATGTCGTGGCCGAAACCGCTATGGATTTCCCCGGCCAGGGGGACAAACCGTTCGGTGTTCGAGAAGATGCCGTACAGCAGCATCAGCAGGTGGGTGGCCACGAACGTGATGAAGATCGGCGCCAGAATCGCAATCGACTCTTTTACCCCACGGATATTGAGGATAATCAGTATTACGAGCAGAAAACAGGCCAAAGGCACCTTATAGTGGTGAAAATACTGAGGCACGTAACTGAACAGAGCATCCACGCACGAGGCGATGGAGACGGTGATGGTCAGGACGTAGTCCACCAGCAGGGCGCTCCCCGAGACCACGCCGGCCTTTTCCCCCAACATGTGGGTGGCCACGATGTAGCCGCCGCCGCCATGGGGGAAGTGTTCGATGATGCGGGAATAGGCGTAGGAGATGATAAAGACCGTCAGGGCTGTTCCCACGCCGAGAAACACGGCCAGGTAGGTGTGGTTCCCCAAAGCGCGGAAGGCCTCTTCCGGGCCGTAGGCCGAGGAGGAGAGACCGTCCGCCCCCAGGCCGATCCAGGCCAGAACCGGGATCAGGGCCATCTTGTGGAACAGATGGGTGTCCTTCAGGTGCTTGGGGGCGCCGAAGACGGCGCGGATCAGCTTGCTGTACAGACTGCCGTTACCGGCCTTGTTTTCCGATTCCACAACTCCTCCGCAATGGTACGGGCAGGGTGACCCGTATTCTTCCTCCGTAACGAAACGAATATTTATATCAAGAGCAGCATCATGAAGGTGTCAAGATAAGGGTACAAGGCATCAAGAAAATATCAAGACAGGACAAACCACGGAATGCCCTTGATCGTCCCTCCCGTTTTCCCGCATAATGCACCCATGCTGCTCATCTTTCCCCCTGTTGCCAAGCCGTGCGAACCTCCCGCGGGCATTGCCAGGCTCGCGGCCGCGCTCCACGGTAGCGGCATCCGCTGTCGGTTGCTGGACGCTAACCTGGAAGGCATGCTCTGGCTGCTGGGCCAGCCGTGCAACGCGGACGACACCTGGAGCCGCCGGGCGGTCAAAAACCTCCCCGCCAACCTGGCCGCGCTGCGGGCCCCGGCGACCTACCGTTCTTTTGACCGCTACAGCCGTGCGGTCCGGGACGTGAACCGCGTCCTGGGCGTAGCCGGTCGGGAAAGCGGCGCCACCGTGGGGCTGGGCGACTACCGCCATTCCCGGCTCTCCCCCCTGCTGAGCAGTGATCTGCTGTATGCGGCGGAGCACCCCGAGGAGAACCCCTTCCACCCCTGGTTCAGCAGGCGCCTGGCGGAGTGCCTCGATGGCGTGGCCGTGGCCGGCTTTTCCCTGAACTACCTGAGCCAGGCCCTGTGCGCCTTTGCCATGATCGGCTTTGTCAGGAAGCATGCGCCCCGGATCACCATCGTCCTCGGCGGCGGGCTGGTAACCTCGTGGCTGAGCCGCCCGGGCTGGCGCAGCCCATTCGGCGGGTTGGTGGATCACCTGGTGGCCGGTCCGGGGGAGCCCTTCCTGCTTGCCCTGGCGGGCGCGGGGACACCGGCGCAGCCGGTCACCCCGGACTACTCGGCCCTGCCTCTATGCGACTACCTGTCCCCCGGCGCGATCCTCCCCTACAGCGCTGCCGGCGGCTGTTACTGGAACCGCTGTTCCTTCTGCCCCGAACGGGCCGAGGGGAACGTCTATGCCCCGCTCCCGG
>DATBXI010000097.1:0-7018 GCA_036514355.1 Desulfuromonadaceae bacterium | reverse complement strand
CCGGCCTTCGTCACCCCCAACGTCCTCAACTTCCTGGTGGAGAACTTCAATATCGGCCCCATCACCACGGTGGAAGCGGACATGAAGGCGATCCTGGGGTAGGATTGCACGAACACATGCGGTACTGAAAAGGCGCGGGCCCCTCATCCCATCCTTCTCCCACTGGGAGAGGGTGGCCAAAGGCCGGGTGAGGGGCTCCGCGCCTTTTTTGCGCCCTCATTGCGGACAAATCCGATCGTTCAGGACGCCATGATGAAATTGAGACTGTTTATACGGCGCGTTATGTGATATTTCTAAACATTAACGCGGCTGTAACCGCGTAACCCTCACCAGACAGGTGCGGGGAGTGCCGGAAAAGAGCGCATGTCCACACCCGTAAACAAGACAAAGATCCGCCAGATCATCACCCGCCAAGTCATCACCGTGACCCCGGAAACGCCGCTGGACGAGGCGGTCGGCATCATGGCCACCGCCAGGATCAGCTGCCTGGTTGTGGCGGAGAAGCGTCGGCCGCTGGGCATCTTCACCGAGCGGGACCTGGTCAGGCTGGCCCACCACCGCGCCACCTTCGGGGACCGGCCGATCAGCGCAGTGATGACCAGCCCGGTGGTCACCATCCCCGGCTCCTTAAGCATGTACGAGGCGTACAGCCTGATGCTCACCAACCGGATCCGCCACCACGTTGTGGTGGACCATGGCGGCAGGATACTGGGGCTGCTGACCCAGTCCGACCTGATCAACCACCTGGGACACGAGTATTTCGTGGAGATGCGCAAGATCGAGCAGGTCATGACCACCAGCGTGGTGACCGTGGGGGCCGATATTTCCGTCAGCGAGGCCCTGGCCGCCATGGCCGGGCCGGGCATCAGCTGCGTGGTGGTGGAACGGGATCTCCGCCCCGTGGGCATCCTGACCGAGCGGGACGTGGTCCGGCTGGTGGCGGACGGCACCGACCTGGAGCACATCACGGTGGAGAGCGTCATGAGCGCCCCGGTCCTGACGGTCAGGGTAGGCACTACGGTCCACAAAGCCACCCTGCTGATGCAGAAGGAGCACATCCGCCGCGTGGTGGTGGTGGACGAACAGGGATGCATCCTGGGCCTCATCACCCAGTCGGATATCGTGAAGGGGCTGGAGGGGAAGTACATCGAGCTGCTGAAGGAGATCATCCGGGAAAAGGAGGATGTCTTCCAGCAGACCGCCCGCGAACTGCTGGACAAGACCGTCTACCTGGACAACATCCTCAGCTCCTCCATCAGCATGGCGATCATCGCCACGGACGCCTCCTTCAGGGTCAAGTACTTCAATCCGGTGGCGGAGCAGGTGTTCGACTGCGAGGCGTCCGCCATTATCGGCCGCTGCGCCTCGGAAATGCTGCACCTGGAAGGGATCGCCCCTGTAACGTTTCACCAGGCGCGGGAGATCGTGCAGAAGGAGGGAAAATGCCTCTTCCCCGCCGAGATCAGGCGGGACAGCGGCACGTTCTACTACGACGGCAGCCTCTCCGGCATCCTGGACAAGCAGGGCAACCTGGCGGGCTTCGTGCTGATGCTCAACGACATCACCGAGCGGAGGCGCTACGAGGACACCATCCACCATCTGGCCTATCATGACGCCCTGACCGACCTCCCCAACCGGGTACTGCTCAACGACCGCCTGGGCCAGGCCCTGGCCTCCTCCCGGCGCAATACCACCCGCGGGGCGCTGATGATCCTGGACCTGGACCGGTTCAAGGATATCAATGACACCTTGGGCCACAGCACGGGCGACCTGCTGCTCCAGGCCGTGTCCGAACGGTTGACGGGGCTCCTGCGCAAGAGCGACACGGTCTCCCGCATGGGGGGCGACGAATTCGTGCTGCTGCTGCCGACCGTCACGTCGGCGCAGAGCGCGGCCGTGACCGCCGCCAAGGTGGTCACCGCGTTCCGCGAGCCGTTCGTCTGCAACGGCCACACCCTCAACGTGACCGCCAGCATCGGCATCGCCGACTTCCCCGACGACGGCGAGGATGCGGAGACCCTGCTGAAGAACGCCGACATCGCCCTCTACCGGGTCAAGGAAAACGGGCGGAACGGCTTTCAGCGCTACACCCACCATGAAACGGCGGATGACAATAACCCTTGAACCGCCACCGGGTTTTGCCGTACACTCCTCCCATGCCCACGTTTGAGACCATTGCAGCAAAAGTCCGCGCCAACCAGCGCATCTCACCGGAAGACGCCCTGTTCCTGTTCGCATCCAACGATCTGCTGGCAATCGGCGAACTGGCCGCCCAGGCCAACGAAGGGAAGAATGGGCGAAACGTCTTCTTCAACGTCAACCGCCACATCAACCCCACCAACATCTGCGTCAACCGCTGCGCCTTCTGCGCCTTTTCCAAGACCGCCGGCGAAGCGGGCGCCTACACCCTGGCCCTGGAGGAGATCTGCCGCCGCGCCCGGGAGGCAGAGGCCGAGGGTGCCACCGAGGTGCACATGGTGGGTGGCCTGCACCCGGACCTCCCGTTTGAATTCTACGGGGAGATGCTCCGCGCCGTGCGCCGCGCCGCACCAGGGTTGCACATCAAGGCCTTCACCGCCGTGGAGATCGACTACTTCAGCCGCATATCGGGCCTCTCCATCGGGCAGGTGCTAGAACGCCTCATGGACGCCGGCCTGGGCTCCATGCCCGGCGGTGGGGCCGAGATCCTGGTGGAGGAGGTGCGGCAGCAAATCTGCCCGGAAAAGATCTCCGGCCGGCGCTGGCTGGAGATCATCCGCCTGGCCCACCTGGCCGGGCTGAAGACCAACGCCACCATGCTCTACGGCCATGTGGAGAGCTGCGCCGACCGGGTGGCGCACATGGCCCTGCTGCGCGATCTGCAGGATGAGACCAACGGCTTCCAGGCCTTCATCCCCCTGGCCTTCCAGCCGGAGAACTCGGACCTGCACCTCGGCATCAGGGGGACCGGCGGCCTGGACGACCTGAAGACCCTGGCCATCAGCCGCATCTTCCTGGATAATTTCGACCACGTGAAGGCCTACTGGGTCATGCTGGGGGAGAAGATCGCCCAGGTGGCGCTGGCCTTTGGGGTCAACGACCTGGACGGCACGGTGGTGGAGGAGCGGATCGGCCACGACGCCGGCGCCCAGAGCCCCCAGTCCCTGTCCAAGGAGGGGATCATCCGGCTGATCCGGAAAGCCGGCAAGACGCCGGTGGAGCGGGATACGCTCTATCGCTCGATCCGCAGTTACTGACCCGCTCCCCGGAACGATGCACCGCTTCACCCCCACCCTCGATCCCGCGCTGGCAGCAGCCAATCTGGAACGACTCCTGCCGGCCCATGTGGATCCGGCCCCGTTGCAGCCGTACATCCGGCGTCTGCGGGCGATGTTCGCCGCCTTTGCGGCCTCCTGTCCGCCACCCTGGCCCGCTCCCGGCCTTGCCCTCTGCCCCGAGGACCACTACCGGAGCGAACTCTGGCTCCCCCTCGCCGCAATCCGCCCCGCCTTCCACCGCCTCTACCGGGCGTCGCTCCGCCATGCGCCCATCCTCTCCAGCCCCCCCTTCGCCGATGCCGCAAGCTGGGCCGCCATCGTGGCCGGCCATCCTCCTTTGTTCGAGGGGGCATCCGATCCCGCCGCCCTGCTGGAGCGATTGCTGGCCCATGGCGACCGGCGCACGACATTCCTGTTCCGCTCATTCCTGCCGGAGCGCTTCTACGGCACCGGCGCCCGGCGCTACCCGGAGCAATCGGCCTTCATCGCGGCCTGGCTGGCGGAGCGGGAGAGGCGCCATGGGCCGCTGCGCTGCCTGGATGCGGCCTGCGGGGACGGCGCCGGCACGTACGACCTGACTCGACTGCTGCTGGAGGCGGGGTATGGGGCCGGGGAGTTCCGCGTGGAGGGGTGGACCATCGATCCGTTGGAGGTGTGGGCCGCGGCCCATGCCGCCTTCCCCCACGACCCGCAGCGGCAGGCGCGCTACCGGGCATGGGCGGCCCCGGTGTTCGCGGCAGGGGCACAGTCGGCCATGCTGTTCAAAACCGTGGATCTGCTGCACATCAAGTCCCTCCCCCTTCAACGGGGAGGCCAGGAGGGGGATGGGGATTTGGGGACAGCAGATGTACCCCATCCCCACCCCATCCCTCCCCTTGAAGGGGAGGGAGATTCTTGCAGCCTATCCATCGAAACGTTTGACCTCATCCTCTGCAACGGCCTGCTGGGCGGGCCGATCCTTCACAGGGAGGAAGACGTGCAACGGGTGGTGGGGAACCTGACGGCGCTGCTCCGGCCGAACGGGCTGCTGTTGGCGGCGGACCGGTTTCATGGCGGGTGGAAACAACAGATCCCCTTTGAATGCCTCGGGGAGTTGTTCAAAGGGTGCGGGCTGGCGGTGCAGCCAGCGGGCGAGGGGATCGCCGGGTTGAAGCGGGAGTAAGGTGCCGTCACCGGCACCCCGCAGCGCGGTTACGACTTCCGCGGATCGTGGCTGTAGCGGATGACGGTCGCCTTCTCCATGGTGATCATGCCGCCCCCCATCATCGCGTCGATGGCCGGCATGACGCTGTCGATCCGCTCCTGACTGTCCACTGCCTCGATGACCAGGGGGAGGTCGGCGGACAGGTCCAGCAGCTTCTGGGTGTGATAGACACTGTGGGCACCGAAGCCGCTGACGCCGCGCAGCACCGTGGCACCGGCGAACCCCTCTTTGCGCAGCAGTTCCACCAGGGCCTCGTGCAACGGCCTGTGCCCGTGTCGGTCGCTCTCGCCGATAAAGATCCTCATCAGCACCTGTTCCCCAACCAGTCTGGTCATAGTCCCTCCTATGAAATCGAGCGAATGGTTACGATGCCGAGCCAGGTGAGCAGCAGGCAGACCGCCACGCTGGCCAGCACGTTGGCGAATGCCGTGATGAACTGGCCGTCCTCCAGCAGCTTGAAGGTCTCGTAGCTGAAGGTGGAGAAGGTCGTCAACCCCCCCATGAAGCCGACTGTCAGCCCGATGCGCAGGGTGTCGGAAATGGCGGTGCTGCGCAGGCCGAGCTCCATCACCACGCCGATGAGGTAGGCGCCGATGACGTTGACAACAAAGGTGCCGTAGGGGAAGGCGCGCCCCAGCAGGCCGTAGAGCCATCCCGAGAGATAGTAGCGGGTAAGCCCCCCGCCGGCGCAGAACAGGGCGATCGTAACGGCCGTCTTCATCGTATCCGTTCTCCTTGCATGATTATAGCGGGCTTTCGGGCGCTGTCATTGCCGCCCCCTGCATGAAAAAACTCCTGCCTTCGGGGTGTGAAGAGCAGGAGTCATCAGCTTGTGAACAAGCGGTTATGGCGAACTCCATCGCCGTGATATGGGCGGAACCTGGCCGATTACGCTGCCGTTGTCAACCATTCTCCCCGGCGGCCGCACAACCCCGCCATCAGAAACGGATCAGCAGCCCCCCCCAGGAGAGGCCGCCGCCGAACCCCATGGTCAGCACCAGGTCGCCCGGCTTGATGGTGCCGTTGCGCAGGTTCTCGTCCAGCACCAGGGCCACCGAGGCGGCAGAGGTATTGCCGCAGCGGTCCAGGTTGAGCAGGAAGCGCTCCTTGGGAAAGCCGAACTTCTTGGCGATGAAGTCGATCATGCGCACGTTGGCCTGGTGCGGGACGATGTAGGTCAGGTCCGACGGCTCGATGCCGGCCTTGGCGCACAGCTTGTGGATGATGTCGGGAATGACCTCGGTGGCGAAGACATAGACCTGCTTGCCGGCCATCTGGAAGAAGACCTCCTGGGCGGCAATGGTCTCGGCGGTAACCGGCTTCCGGGAGCCGGAGGAGGGGACCTGGATCAGCTGCCACCCCTTGCCGTCGCTGCGCATATAGGTATGCTGGATGCCGGTCGCCGCGTCCCCGTCGCCGCTCAGGATCACCGCTCCGGCGCCGTCGCCGAACAGGGGGCAGGTATTCTTGTCGTTGAAATCGAGGATCCTGGAGTAGGTGTCGGCCCCGATGGCCATGACCTTCCGGTATTTGCCGCATTTGATGAAGTTGTCCGCCACCTCCATGGCATAGACGAAGCTGCTGCACACCGAATTCACGTCAAAGGCGAAGGCGTTGGCGGCACCGATGTTTTCCTGCACGATGCAGGCGGTGGCCGGCAGACACATGTCAGGTGTGGAGGTGCCGAGGACGATGCAATCGATCTCGGTGGCATCGATCCCGGCCGCTTCCAGCGCATTTTTCGCGGCAATGGTGGCCAGATCCGAGGTGGCCTGGTCGGCATGGGCGAACCGCCGCTCGCGGATGCCGGTACGGGAAAAGATCCATTCGTCGGCATTTTCCACCAGGTAATCGAAGTGGCTGTTGGGTATCACTCGCTCCGGCATGCACGAACCGCTGCCGATAATTTTCGAAATGATCATGTTCTCCTCAATCCGTTCGCCTGAGACGATGGTTATTAACTATGAATAAACTTTTTTAGCTATCTCACAAAATAACGCTGTTTGTCAATTGGAATGTTGCAAATTCAACACAGTACAAACCTGGAGTGTGGCGCTCATGGCGCATCCCTCGTCGTGAGCACATCGATAAGCGCGTAACCCCAGACCACGCCAAAGGCGGCCAGCAGAGACTTGCCGAAGGCCGAAACACCCTGCAGGCCGGCCAGCACCTCGCCCGTGGACACGACCGTGCCGGTGGCGATTTTTGCGGCAATCACCGGGTTCAGCCCCTTTAAAAGCACAAACAGTGCCAGCAGCATCAGCAGGTTGATAATCAGGATAATGGCTATGCCCTTGACCTTGCGCCCCAGGTAGAGCTGACCCAGGCCGGGCAGGACAAGGGCGGACAACAGCAGGGCTATCCACTTCCGTTTCATAGTGCGTCTCCCCCGCTCAGCAGGGCCGTCATCTCATTGTGGATCAGGCCGTTGCTGGCCACGATGCGGTGTCCGAAGATATCGTGGCCGGACCCGTCAAAGTCGGAAACCGCGCCCCCTGCCTCGCGGACCAGGAGTACGCCGGCGGCCACGTCCCACGGCTTGAGTTTCAGCTCCCAA
>DATBXI010000096.1:0-2346 GCA_036514355.1 Desulfuromonadaceae bacterium | reverse complement strand
ACCCTGCCGATGCGAATTTTTACCGGCCGTTCCATTTCTTACCTTCCGCCTCCGCATGGCCACCACGACTTTCCTCTCCCTCCCCACCGAAAACCCGGTTCTCGACGGCATTCGGCGCAGTCAGTCGAGATGAAGGAAAGGGTAGCGCATCAACTCGTCCCGCGTCCAGGCGGAGAGGCCGGCACGCGAGCCCATGGTCTCCAGCGCGATGACCACATCGGGATCGTCGAAGGCGACATGTCCCGGCGTCCTGGCGGTATCCAGGGCTTCCAGCAGAAACGTGTCGAGAAAACGCTCCTCCTCCATGCTGGAAAGTCTCCCCTTGAAGCCCCGTCGATGCATGCGCAGATGGAAACCTTTGTTGGCAAGGGTTGGCAGCCAGGCGCAGACAGCCTGCCGCGCCTTGACGTCAAACTCCGCTGGCGTCTGGAAGGAAAAGGTCACGACGACCGGCATGACCCGCGCCAGGGACGATGCGCCATCCCGTTCCCGCTCGGCCTTGTTGCGGAGCGCTTCCACAAACTGCCGGTAATCGGCCGTCCGCATTGCCAGGATATTGAAGTAGTCGGTCCTGACCACCGGCCCGAACTCATTCAGAAACCTTCGAGCCCGGTTGTAGCCACCTTCGTGTACGGTCACAACCGCATTCCAGTCATTCATACCCACCTCCTCCGCAAAGCGCGGCGGGGCACGACACTTCCAGGGTATCCGCCTTGGCTGAGAAAACGAAATCGCTCTCCGTCAGCCCGTTGATCTTGTGGGTCCAGATGGAAAGCTTCACCCTCCCCCAGGAGAGATGGATGTCAGGATGATGTCCCTGGGCCTCGGCCAGTTCTCCGATCCTGTTGGTAAAGGCAAGGGCCGACCGGAAATCCTTGAACCGGTACTCCTTTTCCAGGTGATGCCCATCCACAACCCGCCACCCTCCACCGAGCTTGTCCAGCAATTCGACCAATTCCCGCCCCTTGAGCGGAGGGACCCCTCCGTGGCACGGAATACATTCTTTTTTCGCCAGTTCAGACATCATAGTGTGTTTCCTTTCCCAGCATGATCGCCTGGCCCCCAGACACTCCCCGATGCAGCGGCAGTTATTTCGTCCGCTGCAGCATCGCAACCACATCCGCGTCCTCCACCTGAGCAAAATCCGAATAATACTGTCCCACCGCCATGAATCCGGCCGGCGCCTGCAGACACACCCACTCGTCCACCAGCGCAGCCAATTCCCGTACAGCACTTTTGGAGGCGACCGGCAGGGCAACCGCCAGTCGGGCGAGCCGTTCCTCTTTCAAGGTGAAGATGGCCGCCCTGAGGGTCGCGCCGGTGGCAACGCCGTCGTCCACCAGGATAACGGTCTTCCCTTCCAGGCGAGGAATGCCGGCACCACCCCGGTAGAGGGCGATTCGTCGGGCGATCTCATCACGCTGGCGGGCGGTCTCCCGTTCGAGATAGGCCTTGCTTACGCCGTACATGGCGACGATATCCTCGTTGAGTGTCACGCTGCCGGTCTCGGAAACCGCACCGGCCGCCAGTTCCGGATTGCCGGGGAAACCGATCTTCCTTACGATGAGGATGTCGAGGGGACAGTTGAGCGCCACCGCGATCTCTTGGGCGACCGCCACACCGCCGCGCGGCAACCCCAGCACGATAACATCCGCCTTATTCCGATAGTGCGTCAGTTCCCTGGCCAGACGTTTGCCCGCGTCTTTTCTGTCCCTGTAGACTATGACCATATCCGGCGTGCCTCCTCTACCATTATCGTAATCCCCTGTCGCTACGATAATCAAGCAAAGCCGGGAAGCGGCATTCCGCCACAGGGGGGAGACGGCCTCCGTTGTCAACTTATTGATTTGCAGAATAATTATAATTGATTTTCATCGCTTGGCGCACCTCGCCGAGGGTCTGGGCGGCAACGGCGCGGGCGGCCTCGCTCCCCTCGCGGAGCATGGCCATGACCTGGCCCGGGTCACCGGCGAATGCCTGACGACGGGCATGGATTGCGGCCAGCTCGGGCAGGATGACATCGAGCAGCCTGCGCTTTACCGTGGTATCGCCGAGCCCGCCGCGACGGTAGTGCTCCTTCAGGGCGTCGAGGCCATCCTTGTCGGGATCGAACGCATCCAGATAGGCAAACACCGGATTCCCCTCCACCGTGCCGGGATCCTCCACCCGCACATGGTTGGGGTCCGTGTACATTCTCCGTACCTTGTCGTGCACCGTGTCCTCACTATCCTTGAGGTAGATCGCATTGCCCAGCGACTTGCTCATCTTGCCCTTGCCGTCCGTGCCGGGGAGTCGCGGGACAGCGGAAAGGATCGCCTTCGGCTCGACCAGCACGGAGCAGTCGTA
>DATBXI010000095.1:0-3791 GCA_036514355.1 Desulfuromonadaceae bacterium | reverse complement strand
CCTCGCGCTCCCTGGCATTCAGTGTGGCTCCCTTTTGCTCCATCTCCTTTTGGATGGCCCCCATGTCCTTGCCGGCCTTGAGGGCCGCATCGATCTTCTCGCTGGTGTGGCAGCGCGTGCACCGTTTCGTGATCACGGAACGGGCCGTCTTGAAGTCACCCCCCTGCACGTTCCCCAGGTTGCTCCCCTCCTGAGGCGGCAGTGCCAGGAGCGGAGTGCTGCACAGGGCCAGCATGGCCGCCGCGATGGTCATGGTCTTTGTCATGTTTCAATCCTCCCCAAAGTAAAAAGCCTGTCGCCACTATAGCAGACAGGCTTTGTCAATGACAACACGATCAACAACGATCAGTGCGGTTATTCCCTGACGTAGATGTCCTGGTCGCTTTCGTGCACCATGGTCATGATGTGGGCGTATTCCGCTTCGATCAGGTCGTAGTGCTTCTGGGTCTCCCTGACCACGCGCTCGAAGATGGCCCGTACGGTCGGATCGATCACATCCCGGGCAAACAGGGTGTACTGGCCGATGCAGGCCTTTTCCTCGGCCAGCGCCAGTTCCATGGCCTTCTGCTCGATCATGTCCTCGCTGAGGGCATGCACCAGCTTGACGTAGGTGGGATTTTTTTCATCCACCGGTGACTCCAGGTAGGTTTTGAAATCACCGAATTCCCCCCCCTTGTAATGGTCGAAGAATGCCTTCAAATGGCCGGCCTCTTCGCTGGCCAACAGTTCGAACACCTTTCTCGCCTGCCCGTTCGTTGCCACCGAGGCGGCCTTGCGGTAAAAATCCATGCTGTCCTTTTCGGCCTTGATGGCCAGTTTCAGCGCTTCCTGCATCGTATATTCCCTGCCCATGGCATCCTCCTGTGCAAGACGTGATATCAACTTGCGCAAAGTATAGCGGTAGTCCGGAATACTGCAACTGTCTCCTGAAAAATCGCATGGTCGGAGTTGGCCATGTGTGCTTACGGTTTGTTTGCCAACAGCTCGTTCACCACGACGCCTGCCATGGTCAGGCCGAAGATGGAGGGGATGTGGGAGATGCTGCCCAGGATCACCCGGCGGTTCTCGCAGCGGAATACCTGGTCCTCCCGGTTGGGGCAGATGCACTCCGTGCCGCAGAAGGCGGCCTGGGGGCTGAGTTCGCGGTGCTCCTCGGTGGAGTAGACCACGTTGACACCGCTCTCGATGCCGCTCTTTCTGAGCAGTTTGCGCACGCTGCGGGCCATGCGGCAGTTGCGGGTGGCGGAGATGTCGGCCACGTGGATCTTGGTGGGATCGAGCTTGTTGGCAGCCCCCATGCTGGAGATGACCGGAATCCCCTGCTGGCGGCAGAAGGTGATCAGGGCGATCTTGGCGGTGAAATGGTCGATGGCGTCCAGCACGTAGTCCGGCCGGGGTGTCAGCAGTTCCGCGGCATTTTCCGCCGAGAAGAACGCCTTGACCGGCACAATCTCGGCCTCCGGGTTGATGTCGGCCAGGCGTCGGGCCATGACCTCCACCTTGGACAGACCGACGGTGCTGGTGAGGGCATGGAGCTGGCGGTTGATGTTGGTCAGGCAGACGTCGTCGAAATCCACCAGGGAGATATGGCCTACGCCTGCCCGGCCCAGGGCCTCGGCGGCATAGCTGCCGACGCCGCCGATGCCGCAGATGACCACCCTGCTGCGGCGCAGGGTCTCCAGGCCGGCGGCGCCGATGAGCAGTTCGGTGCGTGAGAGGCGGTGCAGGGTCATGGTACGTTACTCGAACCTCCGAGAGACGGGGTGGTTACATCAGCCAACAATTCCCGCGCCAGGTCGATGACCTGCGCTTCGGGGATTTCCCGGATGGAAAAATCGTTTTGGTCCAGTTTGCGATCATCCACAGGGGAGGATGACTTGATGATGCGACAGGTGGCGCCGGCATAGATGCGATGGGCCGGGGTCGGCCCGAAGATCACGATGCAGGGGATATTGTTTGCCCACGCGATGTGCGTCGGCCCGGTGTCCCCTCCGATAACCAGGTCGGCACGGCTGATGGCGGCCTTGAGCTGGTTGAGGTTCATACGGGGGAGGATCCGCACGTGGGGAGAACGTTCCTGGATGTAGCGGGCCGTCTGGAGCTCGGCCTCGTTGCCGTAACAGATCAGGGTATTCCCCTGCAAGGCATTGGCTATGGTGACGAACTTCTCCTTGGGATAATTGCGGCTCTCCCAGGTTGAGCCGACCACCAGGACGATATTTTTCCGGTCCTTGCAAAAATACTCCCTGGTAAATGCCGCATCGTCCTCACCGTAGAAGAGGAAGGGACGCTTGTGGATAAGCTCCTCCTCGCTCAGGGGGATATCCAGCGACCGGGCGGCCAGGGAAGCGTAGCGGTAGACGGTGTTCATGTCGAGGGGGATGTCGAAGGTCGTACCGTACAGCAGGTTGGTCAGAGGCTCTTTGGCCGTGCGGGGGTGGAACCCGCAGGTAGCTTTCCCGGCGGTGATACGGCTGATCACCGCCGATTTTATCATGCCGTGCAGGTCGATGGCCACGTCGAACTTCCCCCACTCCAGCAGCCGCCCGTATTCCCGTTTCAGCCCGCTGAAGGAGAAGTCTTTCTTGAGGCGTTTGAGATCGATCTTGATCACATGCTTCAGGTCCGGGTTGTGGTCCAGGATGTCGGCAAACTTCGCGTCCGCAAACCAGGTGATCTCGCTGTCCGGTCGGTGGTGCCTGATGACCTGCAGTGCGGCCATGCAGAAGATGATGTCCCCGAGGGAGGAGAGCCTGACTATGGCGATCTTCATTTCCCGCGTCCTGCTTTATACAGTTCCGGATTCAGGGCGGGGTCGTTGTACATCTTGAACTGCTTGTACAGCTTCATCCGTTTCCGCCCGGCCCGGTAGTCGCCCAGCAACTGGCCGAGGGCAACAAACAGGTCGCTCCGCTGCAGTTTCAGGACCGCCAGGCGGTGCAGGGAACGCTGGCGGTGCTCTTCGTCGATGTCATCGCGTCGGCTGTCCTCGTCCATGTGGTACACCTTCAGCGACATGATGGAGATGCGGTCCACGATGCTGCCGGGGGTCTCGGAATTGATTAGCTCCGTGGTGGGATCCGGAACGGCTTTCGACAACTCCTCGAGGATCGCCTCGTCCAGCTTCTCGATCAGGTCGTTGCGCTGCTGGTTGAGCCGGTCGATGGCGCGCTTGACCGCGGCAATGGCGCTGTCGTCAACGTCCGTGCGGCGGGCCTTGTCCTCTTCATGCCAGAGCAGGAAGTTGCGCCACGCAAGTTCGAGGGCCAGCGGATTGGCGGAGATGCCGGGCACCGCATGGCTGGAGGGGTCGGTGTGCCAGAAGGTGATGCACCGGTCAAATGCCTCCGGGAGCCCGCTTAGATTCAATTCAGGTATCATGGTTGGTAACCTTTCAACGGAAGATTCAATTCATTACGTTTGTGACTGCCTCAAACAGGGCGTCCACGGTAATGCTGGCGCGGCATTGGGCGTCACGGTCACATGCGGTTCGCTGGCAACCGGCGCAGTCCAACGGCGCCTGTATGGCACGATGCCGTTTGCCTTTGGGGGCATAGATGGCTGCACTGGTAGCCCGGTAGTAGGAGACCGTTGCCGTGCCGACGGCCGCAGCCAGATAGAGCGGACCCGTGTCCCCCCCTATCAGCAGATCGACCCGCCTGATGACCGGGATGAGCTCCCTGATGCGCAGCCAGGGCAAAAGCCGCACCGCGACGCCGACCTCAGCCACGATCCGCTCCCCCAGCGCCTGCTCCTCCGGGCTGCCCCAGTTTACCAGGATGGTGGAACCG
>DATBXI010000094.1:0-8074 GCA_036514355.1 Desulfuromonadaceae bacterium | reverse complement strand
GGCCGGCCCCTGCGTGATAGAGAACGAAAGCGCCACCCTGCGCTGCGCGGAGCGGTTGATGACCATCTGCAACGGCGTGGGGATCCCGCTGATCTTCAAGGCATCCTACGACAAGGCCAACCGCACCTCGGTGACCGCCTTCCGGGGGCCCGGCCTCAAGGAGGGGCTGCGCATCCTGGCCAAGGTGAAGGAGTCGCTCGGGGTGCCGGTGCTCTCCGACATCCACTCCATCGAGCAGGTCGCTCCGGCCGCCGACGTCCTAGACGTGCTGCAGATCCCGGCCTTCCTCTGCCGGCAGACCGATCTCCTCACCGCCGCCGCCCTCACCGGCCGCGTGATCAACGTGAAGAAGGGGCAGTTCCTGGCGCCCTGGGACATGAAGAACGTGGCCGGAAAAGCGGCGGCCTCCGGCAACGAGAACATCATCCTCACCGAGCGCGGCGTTTCCTTCGGGTACAACAACCTGGTGGTGGACATGCGCAGCTTTCCGGTCATGCGCGCCAGCGGCTATCCGGTGGTGTTCGACGCCACCCACAGTGTACAACTCCCCGGCGGCCAGGGGGAAAGCTCCGGCGGCCAGCGGGAGTTCGTGGAATACCTCTCCCGGGCAGCCGTTGCCACGGGCATCGACGGCATCTTCATGGAAGTCCACGAAGATCCGGACAAGGCCCTCTGCGACGGACCCAACTCCATCCCCCTCGGCGAACTGCCGGCACTGCTCAAGACCCTCAAGGCGGTTGATAGCGCTGTCAGGTAACAGCCTCCTCCAAGACCCTCCATAGAGCGTTCTGTAAAACCGGGACATCGTTGATGACGATGTCCCGGTTTTTTTGTTTTAACCAAAAAAAATATGGATTAATAAAAAACGCTTGACATAGGTCAAATTTTTTGTCAAAAAGATAAAAAAAATCGTTTATATCTGGGATATGTAGCATCGTTTTTGTCTTTTGTGATGTGGGTTTTCGTATTTGAGAGGCATCTCTCAAAAATTCAATTGTGGGAGAGGAGATGGAGATGAAGAGATTGTTCGGTGTGCTGGGGGTATTGCTGGTCCTGTCGCTTGGTTTTGCGGTCGTGGTTCACGCTGAGGAGGATTACAAAAAGTTCGGCGTGCGCGTCAGGGCAATCTACGTCAAACCTGCGAGTCCTTTGACGGCCGCCTGAGCGCTTTGACCCCCAAGGTCGGTGATGATGTCATCCCCGAGCTTGACCTGGAGTACTTCTTCATGAAGAACCTTTCGGCTGAACTGATCGCCGGCGTAACCCATAATGACATCAAGCTGAACGGTGGAATTCAAGGTACTACCTGGCTCCTCCCCCCCACGATAACCGTGAAGTATCACCCCCTTGCCGGTGATGCGATCAGCCCCTATGTGGGCTTCGGCTTTAACGTGATCTTCCCGTTCAGTTCCAAACTGAATGGGGTGCCGGATTTCAGCATCGACAACAGCGTGGGCTGGGCCGCCCAGGGCGGTGTTGATCTCAAGATCAAGGACAACCTCTACTTCAACATCGATTACAAGTACCTCAATGCGGATACCCAGGCCAAGATCGCCGGCACCAAGTACGATCTCAGCCTCAATCCCCATCTCTTCGGCATCGGGGTCGGCTACCGCTTCTGATCGACGATAGAGAATCACGGCACAACGGGGCACCGCCACAAGCGGTGTCCCGTTTGCGTTTCAGTGACGCTCACGCAGCCCGCTTTTACCCCGCTCCCCGTGCTATACTGTAAAAAGGAAAGGGGGATGCGGCGATGGCATACTATGAGCGACACAACGCTGAAGCGGGAGAATGCGACAGCAGGACATGGAGCGCTGAGTGTCTGCGGATCGAATACACGGACAGCGGTACCAAGTACCTGTGTGACGTCTGCGGGAAGATCGCCTTCTTGGATCATGAGGTGCACCACGAGGTATTTCCCCATGTGAGCGGCGATGCGGACAAGCTCTATTAACGGCCAAGCAGGGATGCGGGTCAGCAAAGCTAAAGAGACGGTAGAGAGATGGCCTGTGGGGACAGGCCATCTCTTTTTTTGCCCACCAGCCTACGGACATGAGAAAAGCTCACTCGATTCAGGAACGTTGTTCCAGATATTCCCTCCCATCAATGTATCCCCCTTGACCAATTGGGCGCTTGGGCGTAATTTGACGCGTTAACGACGCTGACCTCCTGGAATGGCGCGGGCAGTTCGTTTGATCCCCTTTGTATATTCCACTCGACGTGTTCTATAGATGAAATGCAGGAATGAAGTCAGGAGGTTGTTCCTATGCGGAGAGTCATGTTCATCGCCGGTGCCATCGTCCTTGCTCTGTACGTCCCGCTCTGTCTTTCTAACATAGCAACCGCCGAGGAAGCCAAGCCATTTCTGGGGGTACGTTTTGAACCTGCAGCCGAGGATCAGTCGGTATTGCTGGAGCCAGACCGCATTCGCGTAGTATCCGTAATTGCCGGCGGTTCGGCGGAAAAAGCCGGCCTGAAGAGCAACGACGTCATCGTCAGAGTCAATGGTGCTCCGGTCAGGAGCCAGGAGGAGTTTCTGAAGGTCATTGCACGGCACAAGGTCGGTTCCAGTGCGGTGTTGAGCATGATACGCGACGGGGTGCCGCTCGAAAAGACGGTGTTCTTTCAGACCAGAGATGGTGACTCCCTTGTCCCGAAACAACCTGTCCTTCGCATTGAGCTTGGCACCAATACCGGCCGGATCGACCATATCGCCACAGACAGGCAGGGGCGTTGGGTGGTCACTGCTT
The DNA here is from genome assembly GCA_036514355.1 of Desulfuromonadaceae bacterium. Lineage (GTDB taxonomy): Bacteria > Desulfobacterota > Desulfuromonadia > Geobacterales > Pseudopelobacteraceae > JACPFJ01. The sequence continues at coordinate 5,321 of DATBXI010000094.1, read as the reverse complement.
CGGACGACAAGACCGCTCGCCTGTACGAGGTGGCTACTGGCCGCCTGCTGCGCACCTTCCGCCCGCCGATCGGAGATGATGCGGAGGGAATACTGCGGAGCGTTGCCATCTCCCCGGATGGCGCCATCACGGCCGTGGCGGGAGTGACCGGACCTACCTGGGATGGCAGGTTATCCATTTATCTGTTCGACACCTCTTCCGGCAATCTGCTGCGCCGTATCAGCGGTATCTCCGGAATTGGGGTTCAATATCTGGCCTTTTCCCCTGATGGCAGTATCCTTGTCGCCAGCTTGGGGGGCAAGAACGGCATCCGCCTCTTCCGCAGTGCCGATGGGGCCGAGATCGGCCGGGATACGGCGTTCGAGGAGAGAAGCAATTCGGTTGACTTCAGCGCTGATGGACGACACATAGTGAGCAGCGGTGCTGATGGGTATATCAGGTTGTACGAGATGGTGGGGACACAGGGGCCTACGCCCTTGCGCATGATCGCCAAGGGAAGGACATCGGGTGGCAAGCTGCCCTATATTGTCCGCTTTTCTCCCAACGGGTTAAAGGTTGCCGTCGGGTATGTGGATACCCCACGGGTGGATGTATTCGACGCCACGGACCTCAATCTTCTCTACAGCGCTGAAACCGGCGACCTAAAAAAGGGCAACCTGGCCGCTGTTGCCTGGTCTGCTGACGGCAGAACGTTGTATGCGGCGGGAGAACACATGGATCGTGCACTTCAGGCCCCGATCCGCCGTTGGCAAAATGAGGGCAAAGGGAGTGCTGAGGATATTCAGATAGGAGCTATAGATACTATCCAGGATCTTGTTGCACTGCCTGATGGAGGACTTCTTGCGGTAGGGAATGCACTATTTCAGCTGAAGCTGAATGGAGAGAGTCAGATTTTTGCCAAACCGCCGCGAGCAGACCACCGTAACACCATTAACTTCAACCTCTCATCAGACGGCAGCGAAGTATGCTTCGGATATGTTCGCCGCGATGTATCGACAGCCTGCTTCGATCTCTCCGCCCGCCACCTCTTTCCCTTTAGTGAGAGAGGCGCAGAGAGAACTCTGCACAAGCCCATCCATACCCACAACACCCTGCATTTAAAGGGCAGGTTACATACCGCCGAACTGACGTTGAACGGCGCTCCGCTCAAGTTTGCTCAATACGAAGTAGCCCGCTCCTTGGCTATTGCCGCGGACGGGAGTCGTTTCCTGCTGGGGACGAACGGACCCCTGCGCCTCATATCCAAGAGCGGAAAACAGTTGTGGCGGAGTTGGGGACACGGCAACGCCTGGGAGGTGAATGTTGCTCAGAATGGCAGAGTCGCGGTTGCCGCGTACGATGACGGCACCATCCGCTGGTACCGCATGAATGACGGCAAGGAGTTGCTGGCCTTTTTTCCCCATGCCGACAGGAAACGCTGGGTAATTTGGACCCCTTCCGGCTATTATGACGCTTCACCCGGCGGCGAGGAATTCATCGGTTGGCACGTGAATAACGGTAAGGACCATGCCGCAGACTTTTTTCCTGCATCCAAATTCCGCGCAACCTACTACCGACCGGACGTCATCACCAAGATACTCGACACTCTGGACGAAAGCGAGGCAGTGCAATTGGCCAACGCCGAGAGCGGCCGCAAGGAAGTCAAGGCAGTTGATAATCTGCTGCCGCCAGTTGTGAGCATCATAGGCCCTGCCGATGGCGCTACGGTAGACAGTTCCAGCATCACCTTCCGCTACACGCTGCGTACGCCAGTCGACGCCCCTGTAACCGCACTCCGTGTCATGATTGACGGACGCCCGATATCCACCGGCAGGGGACTCACGATTGTGCCAAAGGACCGCGGCGTACAAACAATAACCGTCACTATCCCGGAACGTGATTGCGAGATCAGCATTATAGCCGAAAACAGGCATGCTTCCTCCGTTTCTGCCACAGTACGCCTTTCCTGGGCAGGCAAAACGAGGGGGGAATTCACCATCCAACCCAAGCTGTATCTCTTGGCTGTCGGTGTCAGCGCCTATAAAGACAAGGAGCTTACCCTCAAATACGCCGCCAAGGATGCAAGGGACTACGCCGCCGCAGTGCAGAAGCAAAAGGGTGGGCTCTATCGTGAGGTAACAGTGAAGCTCCTGACAGACGCGGAAGCAACCAAGGACGACATCCTCGATGGCCTCGACTGGCTCCGCAAGGAGACCACTGCCAAGGATGTGGCCATGATCTTCCTGGCCGGACACGGGGTGAATGACCAAAACGGAATATATTACTATCTGCCGCAGAATGCGAATCCTGACAGGTTACTGCGCTCCGGCGTGGCTTTCTCTGACATCAAGAATACCCTCGCCTCCCTGGCGGGCAAGGCACTCCTGTTTGTCGATACTTGCCATAGCGGAAACGTTATGGGGGGGCGCCGCGGCGTAGCTGATATCAACGCCTTCATCAACGAACTCTCCAGCGCCGAGAACGGGGTAATTGTTTTTGCCTCGTCAACAGGCAGGCAGTACTCCCTTGAGAATGACAAATGGAGCAATGGTGCCTTCACAAAGGCTTTGGTGGAGGGAATCAGCGGTAAGGCAGACTATGGCGGTAAAGGGCGGATCACCATCAACATGCTTGATTTGTACTTGTCAGAACGGGTAAAGGAGCTAACCGGCGGTCAGCAGACACCAACCACAACCAAGCCGCAGACCATTCAGGATTTTCCGCTGGCAGTGAAGAGGTAAGCTTTGTTCCATGCGCCATACCCCTAAGACCAATGTCATACATTACGGCTGGATCATCGTCGCCATTGGAGCGCTTGTCCTGTTCTCCTGTTTGGGACTGGCCCGATACGCCTACACCATGCTCCTGCCGGGGATGCAGGCCGGGCTGGGGCTGGCCTACCGCCAGATGGGCTTTATCGGCACCGCCAATTTCAGCGGCTACCTGGTCGCGGTACTGCTGGCGTCCCACCTGTCCCGGCGCTTCCATCCCCGCGCCGTCATAGCCGCCGGTCTGCTGCTGATCGGCGTCTGCATGCTCGCTATCGGCCGCAGCCACGGCTTTTACCCGGTGGCCGCGCTCTACACCCTGGTAGGCCTGGGGGGAGGCTTCGCCAATATCCCCATGATGGCGCTGGTCACCTACTGGTTCCGCAGCGAACAGCGCGGCAGGGCCGCCGGGCTGGTGATCGCGGGCAACGGCGCCGCCATCATGGTTGCGGGCGTGCTGATACCCTTGCTCAACCGCTGCTATGGGGCTGACGGCTGGCGCAACGGCTGGCTGGTGCTGGGCCTGATCTCGCTGACGGTTGCGATCTGCGCCGGACTGTTCCTGCGCAATCACCCCTCTGAGCTGGGTTTGGAGCCGGTGGGGCGCGCCGTGACGGTTTCGCCCGATCAACTGGCACCCCGCGAGCGTCGCGGCGACGGCGCCGTCCTGGTGCGTTTGGGGCTCCTCTACCTGGCCTTTGGCGCCACCTTCATGGTCTACGGCACCTTCATCGTCACCACCATGGTCCGGGAGTACGGCTTCAGTGAGGCACAGGCGGGCTTCTACTGGTCGTGGGTGGGCTTCTTCAGCATCTTCTCGGGGGTGGGGTTCGGGTGGCTCTCCGACCGGATCGGCCGCAAGCGTGGCTTGTCGCTGGTGTTCGGGGTGCAGACCGTGGCCTACCTGTTGGCCGGACTCAGGACGGGGAGCACGGGGCTGGTGGCCTCCATCGTGCTGTACGGTTTAACAGTGTTCGCCATTCCCGCCATCATGGCTGCTGCCATCGGCGACTATCTCGGTCTTTCCCGTGCCGCAGCCGCCTTTGCCACCGTGACCGTCTTTTTTGCCGTGGGCCAGACCATCGGCCCCGGCACCGCCGGCTTGATCGCCGGAACAACCGGCACCTTCACCACCACCTACCTGATGTCCGCCCTCCTGACCGCTGCGGCGGCCCTGTTCGCCGCGACTCTGCCCGCACCGGCGGTAAACAGGGGCTGATCTCCCATCACCTCATTACATTTACGAAAAAAAGGGACAGGCCTTTTCGGCCTGTCCCCTTTGATCACGTATTATTTACAGGAATACTACAGGGTGTGTCGATTTTTTCCGAGGTCAAGGCGTCCCGAGGAGGGGGGCGGAGGCGTAGCAGCGCTACGCCGCACAACTCCCGACGAGGGCAACGCAGAGATCGGGAAAAAGCGGCACACCTCAGGCCGTGGGGCCGGCGTCTTCCAGGTGCAGCTCCTTTATCGCCATCTCCCGCAGCTTGAACTTCTGGATCTTGCCGCTGGCGGTCATGGGATAGCCCTCCACGAACTTGACGTAGCGCGGAATCTTGTAGTTGGCGATCCTGTCCTTGCAGAACTCCCTGACCTCGTCTTCGGACATCTCTATCCCCTTTTTCAGCACAATGGCGGCCATGACCTGCTCACCGTACTTGCGGTCCGGCACGCCGTAGACCTGCACGTCCGAGATCTTGGGGTGGGTGTAGAGGAACTCCTCGATCTCGCGGGGATAGATGTTCTCGCCGCCGCGGATGATCATGTTCTTGATGCGGCCGGTGATCTTGCAGTAGCCGTTCTCGTCCATGATGGCCAGGTCGCCGGTGTGGAGCCACTGGTCGCTGTCGATGGCCTTGGCGGTCTCCTCGGGCATCTTGTAGTACCCCTTCATGACGTGGTAGCCGCGGGTGCAGAGCTCCCCCTGTTTGCCCGGCGGCAAGGCCGCGCCGGTCTCGATGTCCACGATCTTCACCTCCACGTCCGGCAGGGCGCGGCCGACGGTGGCCACCCTGAGCTCGATGGGGTCGTCGGTGCGGGTCTGGGTGATGACCGGCGACGACTCGGTCTGGCCGTAGGCGATGGTGATCTCGGAGGCGTGCATCTCGTTGATCACCTTCTTCATCACCTCGATGGGGCAGTTGGACCCGGCCATGATGCCGGAACGCAGGCTGGTGAGGTCGAACTTCCGGAACTCCGGGTGTTCCAGTTCGGCGATGAACATGGTGGGGACGCCGTGCACCGCCGTGCACCGCTCCTTCTCCACGGTCTGCAGAACCTTGAGCGGGTCGAATATCTCCACCGGCACCATGGTGGTGGCATGGGTGACGCAGGCCATGACTCCGAGGACGCAGCCGAAGCAGTGGAAGAACGGCACCGGAATGCAGAGACGGTCCTTCTCGGTGAATCGCATGCATTCGCCGATGTTGAAGCCGTTGTTGATGACGTTGTAATGGGTCAGCATGACCCCCTTGGGGAAGCCGGTGGTGCCGGAGGTGTACTGCATGTTGATCACCTCGTGGCAATCCAGGGTGGCCTCCACGGCCTGCAGTTCCTGGTCCGAAACCTGGCTCC
>DATBXI010000093.1:0-3438 GCA_036514355.1 Desulfuromonadaceae bacterium | reverse complement strand
AAATACGCCCTGAGACGCTCTTCGGCATAGGCCCGTCCCCGGTCAGCCACGGCGATCTGCTTGTAACTGCTGATGATGCTGCGGATTGCAGTTTTGACGTCATTGGCCGCGCTTTCCTCAAGGCTCCTGATCTGCACCGCGGTCTGCTCGGTCTTAAGACGGCTCTTGCGGTAATCGTTCTCGGCGGCGTTGTTGCCCAGGGGATAGGTGAAGGTCAGGCCGATGCTCCAGGCCGGGTTATCGACCGACACGAGCGTATCCAGGTTGCGGGGATAGGTGTGATTCAGGCCGACCAGGGTGCCGGAGGCGGAGAGGGAGAGATCGGGTTTGGTCCTGTCGTTGAAGACGCGGGTCTGGAGCTCGGCGATCTCCAGGTTGCGTTTCTGCTCCCTGATGTCGGGGCGCCCCATGGCCCGCCTGAGCGCATCATCCTCGTTCACCTCGAATGAATCATGCCGCGGCGTGTTCATTGTGAGGATATCCCCTTTTTGTTTGATCTGCAGCAGCAGGCGCAGGACATCCATCTCGTCGCTGACCGCCCGTTCGGCATCGATCAGGTCCTTTTCCCGGGAGTAGACGCCGAATTCGGCATTGATGATCTCCATGGCGGGCAGGACCCCGGCCGCCACCTGTGCCCTGGTGTCGCTCAGGATCTTGCGTGCCAGTTCAAGGGAAGTCTGGGCGACCTTCAGTTGCTCCCGCAGGCCGTAGAGCCGGAAGTATTCCGTCCTCACCTGGGCAACCGTGTTCAGGAGCCGGGTGTTCAGGTGCTCCAGCGATGCGTACTTGGACAGCCGCGAGACATTGATGTTGAGGTCGGTGGTTTCACGCCCGAAGTTCTTCAGGAGCGGCTGGTTGAGGGTGAGGCCCAGGCCCGACTGCCAGTAGTTGCTCAGGGAACCGACGACGTTGTGGCTGTTGTAGGTGTTGTTGAACGCCGCCGTGACCGTGGCGCCGCTCCAAAAGAGCTGGCCCAGGGAGCTGTCGGCCTGGAACATGCGGCCATAGGTGGAGACCGGACCGCCGATGGAGGTGGTGGGCACGGTGGTGTCGCTGTAGCTGGTTTGCAGGGTAAGGAGCGGGTCGTAGATCGCCCGGTTGTGGTTGATGTCCGCCTCGAACTGGGCCGGGTTGTACAATTCCGCACGCACGTCCAGGTTGTTCTCCACCCCCAGGCGAATCGCCTCCTTCAGGGGCAGGGAGATCGGAGGATCCGCAGCCCGGGCGGAAGATGCCATGCCTGTCAGCACTGCGACCATGACGACGAGCACTCTCACAACGGGTTCCTTTCAAAAAAACAGGGCGAGATACATGAGAGATCTCGCCCGTAGAGCACACTGCTGGATGAAACTCTAATCCCTGTTTTCCACGTAGTCGACGTAATCGTCGGCCGACATGAGTCCTTTCAACTCGTCCGGATCGCTCAGGCTGATCTCCACCAGCCAGCCGCCGTCATAGGGATCATCGTTGACCAGGCCGGGGTTGTCCTGTACCTCGTGATTGACATCGCGTACCGTGCCGCTGAAGGGAGCGTACAGTTCCGCCACGGTCTTCCTGGCCTCGATGGAGCCGATGGAATCGTCCTGTTCCACCTCATCCCCTTCGTCCGGCAATTCGACCCCCGAGACCAGCCCCAACTCCTCCTGGGCAAAATCGGTGATGCCGATCACGGCATACCCCTTTTCCACCCTGACCCACACGTGCTCCTTGGAATACTTCAGTTCTTCGGGAAATTCCATATGCGCTACTCCAGCACGATCCTTTCAAGAAACGACGTATCGATGTTCCCCTCGATGAAATCCTTGTTGGTCATGATCCGCTTGTGGAAGAAAATCGTGGTCTTTATCCCCTCGATGATATACTCGTCCAGGGCCCGCGACATGCGCCTGATGGCGTCCTCCCGGGTCTCGGCGTGTACGATCAGCTTGCCGATCATGGAATCGTAGTGGGGCACGACCGAATACTGGTCGTAGACAAAGGCATCCACCCTCACCCCCAGGCCGCCGGGTTGATGGTAGGAGGTGATCTTGCCGGGACAGGGGGTGAATTTGAAGGGGTCCTCGGCATTGATGCGGCACTCGATGGCGTGTCCCTTGATCTGGATGTCGTCCTGGGTATACCGCAGGGGCAGCCCGACGGCAGAGCGGATCTGCTCCCGGATCAGGTCCACGCCGGTGACCATCTCGGTGACCGGGTGTTCCACCTGGATGCGGGTGTTCATCTCCATGAAGAAGAACTGACCGCTCTTGTCCAGCAGGAACTCGACCGTGCCGACACTGCTGTAATTGACCGCCTTGGCGGCCTTGACGGCGGCCTCGCCCATCGCGGCCCTGGTCTCGGGCGTCAGCACCGGACAGGGCGCCTCTTCGATCAATTTCTGGTGGCGGCGCTGGATGGAGCAGTCACGCTCCCCCAGGTGGATCACATTGCCATGCTTGTCCGCCAGGATCTGTATCTCCACGTGGCGCGGCTCGACGCAGTATTTTTCGATGTACACCTCGGGGTTGCCGAAGCCGGCCTGGGCCTCGGCGCGGGCCGTGGCAAAGGCGTTGGGCAGGGCCGCCTGGGAGTGGACGATCTTCATCCCCCGCCCTCCCCCGCCGGCGGTGGCCTTGATGATCACCGGGAAGCCGATCTCCTTGGCGATCCGCACCGCCTCGTCCACGCTCTGGACCCCTTCCTTGGTGCCGGGCAGGATCGGCACGCCATGGTCGATGACCGCCTGGCGCGCGGAGATCTTGTCCCCCATGACCCGCATGCTGTGGGCGCTGGGACCGATGAAGGTGATGCCGCACTGTTCGCACACCTCGGCAAAGTTGGCGTTCTCCGAAAGAAAACCGTAGCCGGGATGGATGGCCTCGGCATCGGTCAGCTCGGCGGCGCTGATGATGGCGTTGATGTTGAGATAGCTCTGGCTGCTGGGGGCCGGGCCGATGCAGACGCTCTCGTCGGCCAGCTTGACGTGCAGCGAGTTGCTGTCGGCCTGGGAATAGACGGCCACCGTCTTGATGCCCAGTTCCTTGCAGGCGCGGATGACACGGATGGCGATCTCGCCGCGGTTGGCGATCAGTACTTTATGGAACATGGAGAATGACCCCTTGGATACTTATTTTTGCCTTTGATTACAGCTTCTGGATGACGAACAGGGCGTCGCCGTACTCCACTGCCTGGGCGTTTTCCTTGCAGATCTTGACGATCTTGCAGCGGCACTCGGCCTCGATCTCGTTCATCAGCTTCATGGCCTCCACGATGCAGAGCACCTGCCCCTTCTCCACCACCTGGCCCACTTCTACGTAGGGGGCGGCATCCGGCGCCGGGGCGCGGTAGAACGTCCCCACGATGGGCGAGTTGACCGTATCTCCCGCCTCCTCAGCCACAGGCGCTGCTGCGGCAGGCGCAGCGGCCGCGGCCGGCACAGCGGCAGGGGCTGGAGCCAGT
>DATBXI010000092.1:0-6046 GCA_036514355.1 Desulfuromonadaceae bacterium | reverse complement strand
GGTCCGCTCACGGCAGGCCGTGACCACGTCATAGGCGCACTGCGGGTCGGTGCCGAACACGATTCCCCCCTGCTTGACATTGGGACAGGAGATGTTCACCTCCAGGCCCGCGATCTCGGGGATGGCGTCCAACCGCCGCGCCAGCTCGGCATACTCCTCGATGGTGTTGCCGAAGAAGTTGGCGATGGCCGGGGTTGCGACCGAACGCAGGAACGGGACCTTCTTGGCGATAAAGGCATCGATTCCCACGTTCTGCAGGCCGATGGCGTTCAGCATGCCGCCTGGTGTCTCCACGATGCGCGGGGTCGGATTGCCGGCCTTGGGCTTGAGGGAGAGCCCCTTGGTGACAAAGGCGCCTATCCGCTCCAGGTCCACGTATTCGGCGAACTCCTGGCCATAGCCGAAGGTGCCCGAGGCGGTCATGACCGGGTTCCGCAACTTGATGCCTGCTATCTCTACTGACATGTCAGGTTTCATGGCTCAGGCCTCCCATTTCAGTTCAAGGCCGTCGAAGACCGGGCCATCGGTGCAGACGCAGCGGAAATCCGGGGTTGCGGGCGAATGGTCCTTTCCCGGGGTGACGCACCCCAGGCAGGCGCCCATGCCGCAGGCCATGTATCCCTCCAGGGAGACCTGGCAGGGGATGTTCCGCTGACTGGCCACGGCAGCCACGGCGTTCAGCATGCCGTGGGGACCGCAGGCGAAGATGGAGGCCCGGCCGTTCAGCGCGTCCAGCCGCTGTTCCAGCACCTGGGTCACCAGGCCCCGCTCCCCCAGGGAGCCGTCCTCGGTGGCCACGTAACACTCCACCCCCAGACGCTCGAACTCGGTGATGCAGAGGATGTCGTCGCGGGTCCGCCCCCCGGCGAAGAGCCTGACCGGCGACGTCTTCACCAGTTCCCGGGCCAGGAGGTACAGCGGCGCCAGCCCTACCCCGCCCCCCACGATCAGTTTTTCCTCGCCCCCCTCCCCCAGGTCGAACCCTTTGCCCAAGGGGCCCAGGATGTCCAGCAGGTCGGTTGCGTGCAGCGTGGAGAGCATGGCCGTCCCCTTCCCCACCACCCGGTAGAGCATCTCCAGGTACGGCTGGGGAGTGGCGCCGGTATGGGCCGGGGTGTGGATACCCACGTCAAAGATACCAAAGGGACGCCGCAGGAGCGGGTCAATGGCGCTGTTCACCCGCACCATCACGAACTGGCCGGGCTGGGCGGCGCCGAACTCGGGGGGCGCGGTCATGCGCATGCGCCAGTAGCCGGGCGACACCTCGGCATTGGCAAGGACCATGGCGGTAAACTGCATCTAGTTCTCTCCTAGCAGGGATTTTTCCATCAGTACGGCGTCTTCCCGCCCCTCGTAATACCCCTGGCGAACACCGGTGCACACAAACCCCAGCCTCTCATAGAGGGTGATGGCGGGAGTATTGGAGGCCCGCACCTCCAGAGCCATGAACTCTGCCCCCTGGTCACGGGCAGCGGCACAGGCATGCGCCATCAGCAGCCGGGCGATCCCCTTCCCCCGCTGCCGCGGGTCCACGGCAATGTCCAGGATCTGGGCCTCCTCGAACAGCGACTGCAGGCAGACATAGCCGACAACCGTTCCGACCGTAGCGGCCACGAAGGGAAACGAATGGGGGGCGTTCAGCTCGTGCAGGAAGTGTGCACGTTGCCAGGGCACCGGAAACGAGGCCTGCTCGATGGCCTGGACAGCGTCCAGGTCGGACTCGGTCATGGGGCGGATGATGATTGCTTCCGGGCCGGACATGGGGTGACATGATATGCAAAAGGCTGGATGTTGTAAACGCTTTTTCGCGCCCCATCCACCGGGGCTTCATACCGGGCATCGCCCGATTATGCACCCTCCCCGAGCGACGAGACGGATAGCCGTGCGCTTCCGTCAACGCACACATATTGACAGCATACTGACTATATGCATAATGACGATGTTGTCACTCTGAAAGAGGTTTGCCACCATGTACGACATCGAGAACAGCGTGGGTTTTCTGCTGGCAAAGGCCTACCAGCGCGCGTGGGCCCTGTTCAAGGAAGAGATCGACTCCTATGACATTACACCACCGCAGTTCGGCCTGCTGGCCTTTCTCTGGCAGCAGGACGGCCTGACCCAGGTGGAGCTGTCCGAGAAGAGTCAGGTTGACCGTACCACGGTGGGGGGATTGATAGACCGGCTGGAAAAAGGAGGGCTGGTGGAACGGCAGCCCCACCCGCAGGACCGGCGGGCCTATCTGATCCGCCTGACCGTAAAGGGGAAAGAGATGGAAGGCCCGCTGACCGAAGTGGCGCACCGGGTCACGAGCAGATTCACTGCCGGCCTGAACCAGAAGGATATGGACGATCTCGTGCGGATCCTGGGAACGCTGCGCGGAGAACGGAGGATCTATGAAAAGCCGTCGTATTAGCCTGTTCCTGCTGATTGCCTGCTGCATGGCAACCCCGCTGTGGGCCGGGACCGTTACCCTTGAGGAATGTCTGGAGCAGGCACGCCGGAACAACCCCGGCCTCAAGACGGCCGCCTGGGACACCCGCCTGGCAGAGGAGGGCATCCGGCAGGCAGAGTCGGCACGCTATCCCCGTGTGGACACCCAGGGGGGCTACACCCTGCAGCAGGCCGCACAGGCGGTCAATATCAACAGGGTGTCCATAGAGACCCAGCAGGCGGACTACGCCTTTGCCAGCCTCGGGGCCACATACACCCTGTACGACTTCGGCCGGCGTGACGCCCGGGTGCAACAGGCGCACGCCCTGGCCGATGCCGCGGCCCACACCTTCACGGCCCGGCGCAGCGATGTGGCCCTGCAGGTGATCGATGCCTTCTTCGGCATCCTTGAGGCTAACAGGCTGGTCAAAACAGCGGAGGATGAAGTCACCCAGGTGGAGCAGCACCGCAGAGTGGCCCAGGCGCTCTTCGAGGAAGGGTCGGTCACCCGCAACGACGTGCTCCAGGCAGACGTACGCCTGGCAGCGGCCCGTCAGAACCTGCTGGCCGCCAAAAACCGCCGGGAGAACGCCTGGCTGCAGCTCAACTTTCTGACCGGCGCCGAGCAGGGGTTCCGTGGTGAGCTGGATGAAAGGGCCGCCATCGTCGCCGACCAGGGGGTTCGACCGGACGACCGGAGCCTCATTGGCCGCCGCCCGGAGATCCAGGCCCTGCGCAAGACGGTCGAGGCCAGCGATGCCGAGGTCAAGGAGAGCAAGGGGAATTATTACCCCGAACTCTTCACGAAGCTGGCATTGGACTACGTCGAGAACAACAAGGTGAACGAACAGACCATCATGTCCGCCACCATCGGCCTCCGGATGAATCTGTTCGACGGCTTTGCCACCACGTCGGCACGGGAGCGTGCCGTCCGCACGCGTTCCCGGAACCAGGATGCCCTGCGCCAAAGCGAGTCCCAGGTGCAACTGGAGATCGCGCAGGCCCAAAACGACATGCGCGTCGCCCAGGAGCGTATCGGCGTGACCGAGACGGCGATCCGCCAGAGCGAGGAAAACCTGCGCCTCAACCATGAGCGCTACAAGGAACGGGTCGGCACCGCCACCGAGGTGCTGGATGCCCAGACCCTGTTGACCCAGACCAAGACCGACTACTACCGGGCCCTGTTTGACTTCCAGGTGGCTTCGGCCCGCCTGAAGCGGGCCATCGGAGAACTGTAATCCTCTAGTGAGACCAGACCTTTGAGGTTTTTAAAACCTCAAAGGTCTAACCTATCAACGTGAATGTAATTAGGAATAAGAACATCCCAGCGGAGGACATATGGCAGACGTGACACCCTCCCCGGCCCAGACGGACGAAGCCGGAATTTCCATGCAACCGGAATACGCCCGGGAGCCGGAATCCCCTACGGAGAAAAACGGCATCACCAAGCGGCACAAGGCCCTGGCCATCCTGCTGATCGTGGCTGTTGTCGGCGGCTGGTTCGGCCTGCACTGGTGGTTCAGGAGCCAGACCCACATCGAGACCGACAACGCCTTCATCGATGCTCGCAGCGTGCCGGTCTCGTTCAAGGTGGGAGGCACCGTACGCCGTGTATTGGTACGGGACAACCAGTTCATGAAGCAGGGAGACCTGCTTCTGGAGCTGGACGATCAGGACTACCGGGCGGGAGTCGCCCAGGCCGAGGCCGCGGTCGGCGTGGCCGAGAACGAGACCGGCGCGGACTACAAGAAGGTCGAAGGGGCCCGGGCTGCGGTCCAGCTTGCCAGGGCGCAACTCGACCAGGCCGAACTGGACCTGCAGCGGGGTGAGGCGCTCTTCAGGCGCGAGGTCATTCCCAAGGAGCAGGTGGACCGTCTCAGGACCGCCAACCGTGTAGCCGGTTCCCAGGTGAAGGAGGCGCAGGAGGCCCTCAAGCGCTACCTGGCGGAGGCCGGATTGGCCGGAAAAGGGGGCAACAAGGCCAAGGTGCTCCAGAGAAAGGCCCAGTTGGATGAGGCGCGGCTGCAGCTCTCCTACACCCGGATCGTTGCCCCCCGTGATGGCTATATCACCAAGAAATCCGTGGAGCCGGGGACCAACGTCCAGGCCGGGCAGCCGCTGCTGGCCCTGGTGCCGCTCCAGGAGGCCTGGATCACCGCCAACTACAAGGAGAGCCAGCTTACCCACATCAGGCCGGGCCAGTCGGTGGAGTTCACGGTTGACGCCTATCCGGGCCGCACCTTCACCGGGAAGGTGGACAGCATCATGGCCGGCACCGGCGCGGCCTTCTCGCTGCTGCCGCCGGAGAACGCAACCGGCAACTACGTCAAGGTGGTCCAGCGGGTGCCGATCAAGATCGTCATCGACAACAACAGCGACCCGGAGCACCTGCTGCGGGTGGGAATGAGCGTCATCCCCACGGTCGTGGTGGGCAGGACGGCAAAGGATGTACTGCGGGACTTGAATCCCTTTAAATAGGACGTATGGGACCAAGGGGACTCATAGGACCTATATGTCCCATACGTCCCCTTGGTCCCATCAGTTAACCACCATGACCTCATCCGAAGACAAAACCATCAACAAATGGCTCATCACCATCACCGTGATGCTGCCCGCCATCATGGAGATCATCGACACCTCGGTGGCCAACGTGGCCCTCCCCCACATGCAGGGGAGCCTCAATGCCGGCACCGACGAGGTCACCTGGGTGCTGACCTCCTACCTGGTGTCCAACGCCGTGGTGCTCCCCATGACCGGCTGGCTGTCGCGCCTGTTCGGCCGCAAGCGCTTCCTGATGACCTGCATCGTGCTCTTCACCCTGGCCTCCCTGCTGTGCGGGGCAGCCCCCAACCTGGCCGCGCTCATCTGCTTCCGGGTGCTGCAGGGTGCGGCCGGCGGGGCACTGATCCCCATCAGCCAGGCGATCCTGATGGAGACCTTCCCCCCGCACCAGCGGGGCATGGCCATGGCCATCTTCGGCATCGGGGCCATGTTCGGCCCCATCGTCGGCCCGGCCCTGGGGGGATGGATCACCGACAACCTGACCTGGCGCTGGATCTTCTACGTCAATCTCCCCATCGGCCTGATTGCCACCATCATGTGCGCCTTCTTCATTTTCGACCCCGACTACCTGCGCCGCATGGGTCGAGCCAGCAGGATCGACTACTGGGGGCTGTTCCTGCTCACTGTCAGCATGGGCGCATTGCAGGTGGTGCTGGACAAGGGACAGCAGGAGGACTGGTTCAGCTCACGGTTCATCATCACCTTCAGCATCATCACCGTGGTTTCCCTGGTGGCGCTGATCTGGGTCGAACTCACCCATGACCATCCCATCATCAACCTGCGGCTGTTCAAGAACCTCTCCTTCTCGGCCGGTAATCTCATAATGTTCGTGGTCGGCTTCTGCCTGTACAGCTCGATAATGCTGATCCCCCTTTTCCTCCAGACCCTCATGGGGTACTCGGCCACCGACGCCGGCATGGTCATGGCCCCCGGCGGCGTGGCCACCCTGGTCACCATGCCCTTCGTGGGGGCGGCCCTGGCCAAGCGGGACGGCCGCAAGATCGTGTTCCTGGGGCTGCTGATCGGCGCCGCCTCCATGTTCATCATGCAGGGG
>DATBXI010000091.1:0-5372 GCA_036514355.1 Desulfuromonadaceae bacterium | reverse complement strand
GGGCAACCGCCGCCTGCCGTGTCCGGGCCAGCAGGTCCCAGGCCAGGTTCTCCTCGGGATGGCCGATCCAGATGCCGTAGTTGGCGTTGATCCACGAGCCTGGATGGATGCCGTGCAGCCGGCCGTGGAACGGGGTATGGGCCATGACCTCGGCGCAGAGGGCAAGGTTCAGGTCCGGGGAATCGGCGATGCCGCGGTACATCCGCTGGAGAAAGTCGTAGGCGTTGTTGGGGTAGTATTCCCAGGCGTTCTCGCCGTCCAGGATGATCGGTATCACCCGCCCCTCGCCGCCGAGGCGGGACCTGATGGCGTGCAGCCGGCCGCAGAAGTCGGCGCTGGCACGGCCGGCATCCCACTGGGAATAGGTGAAGCCCACCAGGTCGGAGAGCAGGTGGTCACGGAAGAAGGCCCCCACCTCGCCGTGCCGGCAGGCAAAGCGCCAGGGACGGTAGAGCCGTTCCTTGTGATCCCCCAGGCCGCCGTCCATGCTCCTGGCCAGGATCTCCTCGTCCGTGGCGATCCAGCCGATGCCGCACTCGGCGATGATCTCCAGCGCCTCGGTGCTGACCGAACCCTCCGACGGCCACATCCCCGTGGGGGTGAATCCGAATACCTGCTCGAAGTAGGCCAGACCGCGCTGGATCTGGGCCCGGGCATCCTCCGGGTGGCGGAACTGCTCCGCCGGCAGCGCCACCCGCGGCATGGCGGTCTGGGCGCTGCGGGTGTCGCACAGAAGCGGCAGGATGGGGTGATAGTAGGGGGATACGGCCAGCTCGACCCGTTGCTCTTCATGGAGCCGCTTGTAGAGCGGCACGATGGACTGCAGCAGTTCCTGCTGGGTGGCAAAGAGCAGCTGTTTGTCGCCGGGGGTGAAGCCCTCTCCCTTGGCCACCAGCTCGGCGAAGAACGGGAAACGCCTGCGGGCGGCCTCGCCGGTCCAGGCCAGGAAGAACCAGACCTGCAGGTCCAGCAGGTCCTGGTCGCTGAAGTGCCGCACCCGGTCCCGGGCACTCCCCGGCTTCCCCTCGCCGGCCATGTAGAGCAGTTCCAGGTAGCGCCGGGAGGGCTCGATCATCCGCTGGCGGTTGGCGGAGAAAAAGTTCTCCAGCAGAAAGATGCGGTCCTCCTCCCCCATGTCGGCAGGTGCAGCCTTTCCCTTCTCCAGGAAGGGATCCACGGCGGTCCCGGCGGCGTAATCCAGCAGTTGTTCGATCAGGGACGGCACCAGGTTGAACACCGCCCGGGCGCCGGGGGTGTCCTCCACGATGGCCGGCATGTCGAAGTAGTCCTTGATGCCGTGCAGGTAGGTCCAGGGAAGCGCGTATTCGTTTTTCAGCGGGTCCTTGTAGTACGGCTGGTGCATGTGCCATACGATGACCACGTCGATGGGGGCTGGCATTTCAGGGCGCTCCTTGTCGAACACAGAAAGAGATAGAGGTAGAGAAAGAGGATAAAAAGCCAGGTTTATCCTCAATCTCTTTCTCTATCTGCAGTTTTTTCCTACCCCAACTCCCTCTTCCACCCCTCCACCTTCTTCTGGTACTCGGCCAGGAGACGCTGGGCCGCCTTATGGTCCTTGGCCTCGGCCACGATGTGCACATAGGGGGAATACTGGTCGGGCAGCACCAGGGCCCACTCGTCGCCGAACTGCACCTTGATGCCGTCGATGAAGGTGGCCTCCTTCTCCAGGCTGTCCTCGCTCATGCGGCGCATGATCCCCCCCTTCATCTCCCAGGGACAGGCAACGCTGGTCTGCAGGAAGGCCCGGCTGGGGACCTCGGCCAGCACCCGGGAGAACGGGATGGCGGAAGCGGCACCCAGTTCCACCAGCTTGGCGATGGCGAACATGCCGTCAAAGGAGGCCTGGAACCGGGGGAAGGCGAAGCGGCCGTCGGTGGTGCCGGCCAGGATCACCTCGGAGGAGCCGGCCGCCTCCAGCATGGCCCGGTCGCTGCTCTTGGTGCGGGTCACCTGGCACCGCTTCTGGTTGGCCATCAATTCGATGGTGGAGGGGGCCTGCACCGGCACGGCGATCACCCCCTTCTGGCCGCCCGAAATGGT
The DNA here is from genome assembly GCA_036514355.1 of Desulfuromonadaceae bacterium. GTDB lineage: Bacteria > Desulfobacterota > Desulfuromonadia > Geobacterales > Pseudopelobacteraceae > JACPFJ01. Next base: position 3,311 of record DATBXI010000091.1, on the reverse strand, counting down.
CAGGTATGAGACCAGGGAGAGCAGTTCCACGCCGTCCAGGATGGCGCCGTTCTCGTCCAGCAGGGTGATGGCTTCGGCCGCGGGGTCGAGCCAGAAACCGGCCTGGGCACCCAGAGAGCCGACGATCTTGGCGAGCTGCCCCAGGGCCGCGGCCTTGTCCATCTCCCGCTTGGCGCCACGCCCCTCGTCCACGTAGGCGTTCAGGGCGATCACGTTGCACCCCAGCTCGTTGAGGACCAGGGGGAGGATCTGGCTGGCCGGGGAGAAGTTGAAGTCCACCACCACCGTCCAGGCGGTCTTTTTGAGGGTCTCCCGGTCGATGGCCCGCAGGAACCCTTCGCGGTAGAATTCCACCACGTTGTTGATGTCGGTAATGGCCCCCGGCTCGGTGTGGTGGGCGCGGCGGAAGTTCTCCTTGTAGTAGATGCGCTCCACGTTCTTCCCCATGCCGCTGGAGAAGTCCAGCCCGTCGCCATCCAGAAACACGATCTCCAGCAGGGCCGGGTCGTCCTTGGCCTGGCGGAAGTGGAACCCCCCCACCTCGCCGAAGGTCTTCAGCTTGTAGCGCAGGATGGGCAGGGCGGTCATCTTCATGTCGCGCACATGGACGCCGGCCGAGAGGATCCCCCCCACGAAGCAGCGCTTGAGCATGCGCGAGGCCAGGTTGGAATCGCGTCCCCCCAGCACGTAGCTCCCCTTGGGGAGCGAAGTGCCGTAGGCGCATCCCAGCTTGGCCACGAACTCCGGGGTCAGTTCCACGTTGGAGAGCCCCTTGATGATGGCCCCCTCGAACAGGGATTTCTTCCACTTTTCCCCCCAGATCAGGTTGGCGGTTACCGTGGCGCCGGCCTCGATCACCTTGCGGGGCCAGACCTTGACGTCGCTCTTGATGACCGCCTCGTCGCCGATGGAGGTGTCGTCGGCCACGATTACCCCCTCCTCCAGTTGCGCCCCCTGGCCCACCCGCACGTTGGAACAGATCACGCTGTCGGTGATCCTCGCCCCTTTCTTGACGTAGGCGTTGTTCCAGACCACGCAGCGGTTGAGCTTGACCCCCGGTTCGATGGTGCAGTTGCGGCCGATGACCGAGTCCTTGATCTGCACGTCGCCCAGGATCTGGGTGTTGTCGCCGATCACCACCGTCCCCTCCAGGCCGGAGGGGTGTTCCAGGTTGACCTCCGCCCCCACCCGCAGGTCCTTGCCCACGTAATCCTGTTTGGGCTCGTCGATCCTCAGGTTGACCTTGCCCTTGAAGATGTCGTGGTACGCCTCGCGGTAGGAATCGGTGTTGCCGATGTCGCGCCAGTACCCCTTGGCGGTGAAGCCGAACAGGGCGTCCTTGTTGGCCAGCATCTGGGGAAACAGGTCCTGGGAGAAGTCGAAGTTCTCCCCTGCGGGGATGCGGGATAACACCTCCGGCTCCAGCACGTAGATGCCGGTGTTGATGGTGTCGGAGATCACCTCGCCCCACCCCGGCTTCTCCAGGAACTGGGTGATGCGCTTGTCCTTGTCCGTGATCACCACCCCGAACTGGAGCGGGTCCTTGACCGAGGTCAGGGTGATGGTGGCCGTGGCCTTGTTGTCCTCATGGAAGTCCATGACCTTTTTCAGGTTGAAGTCGGTCAGGAGGTCGCCGCTGATCACCAGGAACCGTTCGTCCAGGTACTTCTCCGCCGCCTTGACCGCCCCGGCCGTGCCCATGTCCTGGAGGGGGGTGACGTAGGTGATCCTGACCCCGAAATCGGCGCCGTCGCGGAAGAACTTCTTGATCACCTCGGGCTGGTGGTAGAGGAGCATCACCAGGTCGGTGATGTCGTGCTTCTTGAGCAGCTCCACGATGTGCAGCATGATGGGGCGGTTGAACAGGGGGATCATCGGTTTGGGCATGCTGCTGGTGAGCGGCTGGATACGGGTGCCGAACCCGCCGGCCATGATGACGGCTTTCATAGTGGAGCTCTCCTTGGGAATGGAAATGAACATTTCAGGCACCTCCCCTTGAAGGGGGGGGAGATTACGATCTACGCCCCTGCCCGTTGCGCCTTCTTGGCCAGCACCCGGCCGATCTCCTGCTTCAATTCGGTCAGGTCGCCCGACTTGACCACGTAGCCGTCCGCCAGCCAGGCGGAGAAATCGTCCTTGTAGCAGGAAAAGGCCGAACAGAGGATGACCGGCATGTCGTGCCGCTCCTTGACCAGTTTTTGCAGCAGGTCGATGCCGCTCTCGTTCTTGAGCTTGATATCCAGCACCGCCAGGTCGAAATGCCCCTCCTGGAGCCGCTCCACCGCCTCGGCGGTGGTGCTGGCCGTGACCACCTCGTACCCCTCCTCGGCCAATTCCTCGGAGTAGAGAACGCAGATGTTGGCCTCGTCGTCCACTACCAGTATCCTGCTCATGGTTGCTCCTCCTTGCGGGTGGGAAGTGTGATCGTGTACAGGAGACCCCCTGCCGGCAACGACTCGGCGTCAAACGGTATCCCCTGTTTGTCCAGCATGGTCCTGCAGAGCGCCAGGCCCAGACCTCCACCCAGGTCCTGGGTGGAGGAGAACGGCGTCAGTATGGCGTCCAGTTCCTCCGGCGTCACGCGCCTGCTGCGGTCCTCGATGCGGATGACGATGGCGTCACCTTCCCGGTTGGTGCGGATGTCGATGACGCCGTGCTCCACGGTGCCGTCGATGTCGGACTGCAGGATGGTACGCAGGCAGTAGGCGACCTGTTTGAAGTCGATATAGGCGGACGGCAGGTCCGGGCCTGCGGCAAACCCGCAAATGCAACCCCGTGCCCGTTGCGCCTCGCCGGTATCGCGGATAGCGCTCTCCACCAGGTAGTTGGCGTCCCAGAAATCCCGGGTGGGATAGAGGGAATCGGAGTAGTTGAGGATCTCGTCCAGCACTCCTTCCAACTGGCGCGCCTCGCCGACGATGGATTCGATGTAGTCCCGCTTGGGGTCGTTTTCGGGGGTGTTCCTCAGCATGGAACGGGCGAATCCGCCGATGATCATCAGCGGATTGCGGACGGAGTGGGCGATGCTGGAGGTGATGCGCCCCACCAGGGCCATCTTTTCCATGCGGACGATCAGCTCCTGCTGTTCCTTCAGCTTGTTGCTGGCCTCGGTGACCCGGTTGAGCTCCACCTGGAGCCGGTCGTAGAGGGCGGCACGCTCGATGGCAAAGGCCACGGGGAAGGTGAAGGTCTCCAGGGAACGCATGTCCTCCTCGCTGATGCGGCGGTGGGTTATGCAGTTGTCGGCGATGATGATCCCCACACGGCGGTTGCGGGAGATGAGCGGCATCAGCAGGAAGGTGTCCACCCCC
>DATBXI010000090.1:0-3666 GCA_036514355.1 Desulfuromonadaceae bacterium | reverse complement strand
CTCTGGAGCCAAATCGCCCTCTCGGTCCAGCTCCCCCTGACCATTGTGCCGCTGATCCTGCTCACCTCGTCACGGGAGGTGATGGGGGACTATGCCAACACGCGCTTCGGCAAGACGGTGCTCTGGGTTGTGGGGCTGCTGGTGATCGCCCTTAACGTGGCGCTGCTGGCGGACATGGCGGGCGGATAACGCCGCCACACGGAACCGCCGCCTTGCCTGTACCGGTTTCTTCTGATATTTTTTAGTTAATTCGTCGGGGATATGGCATGAAGATCATCATACTGGGGAGCGGCCCTTCCACCGGGGTGCCGATGGTGGGATGCGCCTGCGGGGTCTGCTCCTCGGACAACCCGCGGGACAAGCGGACCCGGCCGTCGCTGCTCATGCAGCACAGCGACCGCACGATCCTGGTGGATACGGCCACCGATCTGCGCCGGCAGGCGCTTCGCCAGGGGATAGACCGGATCGACGCCGTGCTCTACACCCATTCCCACGCCGATCACATCAACGGCATCGATGATCTGCGCGGCTTTCATTTTCTGCACCGTGAGGTCGTTCCCTGCTTCGGGTCCCGCTCCACCCTGGATACCCTGTGCAGGGGATTTAGCTATATTTTCGAGCCGCACGAGGGCTCCGGCTACACGCCGTTGCTGCATGCCCATGAGGTCAGCGGCCCGTTCGACCTGTTCGGCATGACGGTGGTCCCGGTTCCGCTGGAGCATGGCCTGACCTCGGCCTTGGGATACCGCATCGGCGCATTCGCCTACCTGACGGATTGCAGCCGCATCCCCGAGGCGTCGCTCCCCCTTCTGCAGGGGCTCGACCTGCTGGTGATGGATGGGCTGCGCTGGACCCCGCACCCCTTCCACTTCAACATCGAGGGGGCCATCGGGGTGGCACGGCAGTTGGGGGTTCGCCGCACCGTGCTGACCCACCTGTCCCACGAAGTGGCCTACGCCGACCGGCAACGTCTGCCGGAGGGAGTTGAGTTCGCCTTTGACGGAATGGAGTTCGACCTGCCGACGCCCTTCTGATCACCGCACCAGGGCCGGCTTTCCCGGAGGTTATCCATGAGATACGGGCACATCAGCTTGTTCACCGCAGCATGCTGCTTCCTGGCCTGGACCGCCCTGGCACAGGGACCGGATGCACCGGCCAGTCTGAAGCGTTTCAGCGATTTCCCGAAGGTCGACGTCAAGCTCCTCCTGGGGGGCGAAATCCTGGCCCAACGCGGGACGGCGACCAAGTTCCCCAACGGCATATCGGCACAGTTCTGCTTCACCATGCCGATCCCGCCCGCGGAGACCGCCCGGCTGCTCCAAGACTGGGATTCAACCGGCGTCAGCGGAACGAATGTGTACGCGCATGCCGTGTTGCACCCCCCCGGCGGGCCCGGTGATTTCAAAAAATTCCACCTGGACACCACGCAAGGCCCCACCAGGTGGCTGGTGGAAAAGACGCTTGCCGTCGGCAGCGGCGCATCGGAACTGAACTTGAGCCGCGGGGATGCCCAGCATCTTGGCGCCTGCGTCAAAAAGAGCCCGAACGCCCAGGGGGTCAGCGGATGCTGGACAGCCATGCTCGCAGAGCGCGCCGCCGCCTTCCAGCGCAACGGATTCAACGGCGTGGCACCCTATGACGCCGCGGAGACGCCGTTCAACCAGATAGAACAACTGCGCAGCATGCTGCGGGAGCAGACCAAGGTTGTGGAGGAACTCTCGCCCGTCCTGGTTGGCGCCGGGCTGGTTCATGGCACCGGCGACGCACCGCGGCTCACACCATTCCACTACTGGAGCCTTTTCAGCGCCAACCACCACGCCGTCGTCAATCTTGGGGCGATCTACAGCGTGGCCGTCGCGGACCATTACCAGGTGCTGGATGCCGAATATTACGTCAGCGACGGCTACTATGCCGCCACCACCCTGTATGAAATCTGGCCCATACCCATTGCCGGCGGAACGGCATCGCTGGTCTGGCGCGGCGACTTTTACGTGACCCCCATGATGAGCTTCCTGAAAGGGCTGGAGCGCATCGCGTACGGCGCCATCATGATCCAGGAGATCAAACACGAAATACGCATGTTCCAGGCGTATCCCGGAGCTCAGGCGGATACGCGACCGACAGCAGGACTCTACCTCCCATGAAGCGCGCCCTGGGGCCGGGTCTGCTTTGTGCGGCGCTGGTGTTGTTCGCCACGGTCGCTGCTGCGTCATCGGTGCCCGTATCCCAGGAAGTGGACCTGGAGTCCGGCATCGTGGCCGGCGCAGCGGCACGTCCGGGCACCGACAGCCCCAGGGAACTCACCACAGACCTGCGCTACGTCGTCTCGCCCCAGATCACCAACAACCTCCTGCTGCGCCTCGGAGCGGAATGGGAACGCTTCGGCTTTGCCGCCTCCCCTGCCAGCGCCGTGCCCGATACGCTGCAGCACGTCAACGCCATCGTCGGCTTCGATTACCAACTGGCCGACCAATGGCTGATGCGTGCCGAAGTGCAACCGGGCGTCTATGGTGACTTTCGGCAGACGGGCTGGCGGCAGGTGGATGTGCCGCTCGTCATCGGCGCCGCGTACCTGAAAAGCGCCGATCTGCAATGGTTCTTCGGCCTGCGTGTCGATGCCAAGAGCCAGCTCCCGGTGCTGCCCGCGTTCGGGTTCCGCTGGCAGATGGACGAGACATGGACCCTGAACATGCAGCTCCCCCAGCCACGCGTGGAATACGGGATAAACGGCAAACACCTGGCCTACCTGGGGGCAGTGATAAAGGCAGGGACCTTTACCGTTGGCGAACGTTTCGGAAGCGACCGCGGCAATCCGCGGCTCAACGGGGCCACGGTGGATTATACGGAAGTCCGCGTGGGACCCGGCTGGTCATGGAAGGTGCTACCCACCGCGACCATCGAGGCCGAGGCGGGGTACGCACCATGGCGCATATGGGACTTCTTCGACCAGAACGTACAGCTGCACAGCAGTCCGGCGCCGTACCTGCAACTGGGTTGCCATCTCCGGTTCTGACATCTCCCCCCAAGGATACAACTGGCATGCACAAGGATATTCGCTTACACGGGCAGATGGGTGACCAGATCGAGTATTTCGTCGTGGTGGCCGGAACCGACGCCTATCAGCGCTACTTCTTCAATGTTGTGCAGGACGCGGATCACCTGCGCATCTTTTCGCCCGGCAACGAATTCCTCATCACCCCCGAGGGGATCAATTACCAGGGCAACGGCGGTTATTTTTGCGAATACATGTTCGGCGTCGATCTGCCGGGAGCGGACCTGGCCAAACCGGAGATCATCAACCGGCTGGTCATGTACGGGGCGCGCTCCGACGATGCCGACGGCACCCTGAGCTTCAGCGACCATACCATCGGCCGGGAAAACTACATAAACATCTTCCTGGAAGGTAACGCGGTCTGCAACTACTTCTTCTTCGTCCACTCCACGTTGCTCTCCCGCGCTCTGCACAGCCAGCAGCAGGAACTGGTCAAGCGCATCGGCAAGGTCATCAAACGCTCCGAGGCGGTGGGCGAAGAGCGGGACGACCTGCTCATCGCGGACATGTTCCCGCTCCTGGCCGATCCGGCTGCCCAACTTTTCGTGATCAAGCTGATCAACCGCCACCACCGCGAGTACCGCAACCTGTTCCGCCAGCTCTACTTCCGCTCC
>DATBXI010000089.1:0-2378 GCA_036514355.1 Desulfuromonadaceae bacterium | reverse complement strand
ACTTGGATCAACTCCGCCTGGGAGGATTGAAGCCGACACGTGGAGATACTCGCTGTATTATCTTCGGGCACTTGGTGCGCATGGCGGTCTGGAACCTGCGGACCACCTGGGATAACGCCCAGCCAGCCCAAGGGAAGCTGGCGGCTGTGGGCAGTCACATGGCATCGCTGCCGCGGCCGGAGGAGATCGAACATCTGCTGGCAACAAAAGAGTTGCCTGCACTGCGTTACGCTGTGCATGAAACCCCGGCACCCTATGCCGGGGATGACGGGATTTCATTTTAGGGGGGGGATATGTCGGGAAAGCGTCCGTTTGAACTGAATCAAGGGGAACTGGAGGCTCGCATCGAGGAGATGGTCGATGCCACGTTTGCCGATCTCTCCTCGGAGTTTCTGCTCATGCCCACCGGAGCGGGCCTAGTGCGCTATCCCGACTTCCAGGCCGCCTACGAGGTGCTGAAGAGACATACGGGAGCCTTTCGTGATCTTACTTGCGAAACGATTCAGACCGCTCTCCGGGAAAACAGCCTCGTCTTCGGCGTGCTCCGTTCTGTGCTTGGCATGACGGCCCCGGAATGGGCCGAACTGGCCCGGAGCGAACTGAGGAGTGATATCACCCAAAGGGGCCGCACGGAACATCGACAAGGATTGCAAGACCCCCGACTATTGCCGGAGGCTGACGGCCCGCAACACGGCCACCAAGACCATCGAACGAATCGATGCCCTGATCAGGGTTGCCGTCATGTACCTCGACAAAGGTGCTCCACCGGAACAGGACGGGGTACTTCACCGTCTGGCCAAGTTTGACACCACCTTTGGCCGGGAGTCGCTGGAACATGCGGCACGGGAGAACGTCCCCTATGCCGTGCTTCTTTACGAACGGTACCTTGGGCGTCCCTTCGCCACACACCGGGATGCGGTATCGGAGCTAGTGGGAGAGGTCATGGAGAATGCCGTTGAACAGCGGCTTCGGGAAGCAGGTATTTCCTACCGCAAGACAGGCAGGGCCGAGCGGATTCCTGGTTTCGGGCAGGCTCCGGATTTCTGCATCCCAGACGAGATCAACCCGGCGGTGATCATCGAGGCCAAGATCACCAGCGACGACGGTACCGCCAGGGATAAAGTGGCAAGAATCAAAGTGCTGGAAACACAGCGGAACAAACATGTGGACGAGGGAAAGCCTCACTACGAGGTGGTGGCCTGCATTGACGGTCGGGGCTTCCGCCAGCGGAGGGCCGACATGCGCGATATGCTGTTGTTACTCAACGGTAAGGTCTTCACCGCCGTGACTCTTGATCGTCTCATAGCCCATACGCGTATCAACGAATTTGTGAGCAGGTAACAGGCCATGGAACCCCGCGAGCCAGCAACCCGCATCTTACGCACTGAAGACGTTACCGGCATCGTGGCGGAGATCCCCGAAGGGCACCGCCACCTCCGGACAACCGTGCTGCTGGCCGACGGCACTTCAATAGCATTCCAGGAGGCCACCGTGGCCGCCCTGGTGAGGGCCTATGTCGCGGTGAGGACCGATCCGCTCAAGCGCCGCGTCGAGTTGAAAGGACGCATGGTGCCGGAGCGCAAGGAAGGGTATGCGGAGTGGCAGATCCTGGAGGACGCATGAGTCAAATCTCCCTGTCCGACCCGTTTCTGGACCACCCGGCACTCTCCGCCCGCTACTTCTACCCTTGGCCGAACCGGTTCCTGGACCCCTTCTTCGTCGAGGGGAACGACTTTCGCCTCGGGTGCCGCTATCTCAGGATCAGCGACGACCTTCCCACCATCATCCATTTCCACGGCAACGGCGAGAGCGTGGCCGATTACCTTGACGGCTTCGCGGAGCGTATCTGCGGCCTCGGCGCCAACCTGCTTCTGGCGGAGTACCGCGGCTACGGTGTGTCCACCGGCACTCCCGCGCTTGCCGCCATGCTGGACGATGTGGCGCTGATCGTGGCGGCCAGCGGCGTGGCGCCGGATCGTATCGTTTTTTTCGGCCGCTCCCTGGGCTCGCTCTATGCCGTGCACGGCGCCTCCCTCTTCCCCGATGCCGCGGGGCTGATCCTGGAGAGCGCTCTGGCCGATCCACTGGAACGCATTCTGGTGCACATCGAGCCGCGTCATGTGGGCGCCACTCTGGATGAACTGCGGGCCGCAGTTGCACGTTGTTTCGACCAGCAGGGGAAGATCGCCTCGTTTCGGGGGCGTGTCCTGGTGATGCACACCCGCAACGACGATCTGGTGGCGGTCAGCCATGCGGAGCGCCTCTTTGCCTGGGCCAACGAGCCGAAGGAGTTGCTGCTCTTCGAGCGCGGCGACCACAACACCATCCTGCCGGCCAATGAAGACGCCTATTTTGCGGCTGTCGGTGCTTTGGTACGC
>DATBXI010000088.1:0-2251 GCA_036514355.1 Desulfuromonadaceae bacterium | reverse complement strand
TCCACCAGCATCAACACACCGGTGCCCGACTACGCGGCCAGCCTGACCGGCAGCGTCAAGGGACTCAGGATCGGCCTCCCCAAGGAATACTTCATCCCCGGCCTCGACCCGGCTGTGCAAAAGGCCATGGACGAGGCCATTGCGACCTACCGGACCTTGGGCGCGGAATTCGTGGACATCTCCCTGCCGTACACCGACTATGCCGTGGCCGCCTACTATCTCATCGCCACCGCCGAGGCCAGCTCCAACCTGGCCCGCTACGACGGCGTCCGCTTCGGCCTGCGCAGCGAACGGGCGGAAGGGCTGATCGACATGATGACCAAGAGCCGCAGCGAGGGGTTCGGCATGGAGGTGAAGCGCCGCATCATGCTCGGCACCTATGCCCTCTCCTCGGGCTATTACGACGCCTATTACGTCAAGGCCCAGAAGGCGCGCACCCTCATCATGCAGGATTTCACCCGAGCCTTCGAGGGGGTGGACGTGATCCTGACCCCGGTCGCGCCCACACCGGCCTTCAAAATCGGCGAAAAGGCCAATGATCCGCTGCAGATGTACCTGTCGGACATCTTCACCATCCCGGTCAACCTGGCCGGCACCTGCGCCCTGTCCGTGCCGGCCGGCTTCAGTTCGGAGGGCCTCCCCATCGGCCTGCAGCTGATCGGCAAGCCCTTCGACGAGGCAACCATCCTGGGTGCAGCCCACGCCTTCGAGCAGGCCACGGAATGGCATACGCGAAGGGCGGATGTCTAAAAACCCGACATCTGCCACGGATACACAGAGGAAAAACAAACGAATTAACAGGATAACGGTTTGAGGAGTTTTCAAAAATTTTAGCTGTTATCCGATCCACCCTGTTTATCCTTGTATATACGATTTGAATCTCTCCGTGCCTCTGTGTCTCTGTGGCAGATTTTTCGCATTCAAGGTTTCAGCTTATTTCACCGGAGTCACTACCCATGAAATTCCAACCCGTCATCGGTCTCGAAGTCCACGTCCAGCTCAAGACCGATTCCAAGATCTTCTGCGGCTGCTCCACCCAGTTCGGGGCAGAACCCAACTCCCAGACCTGCCCGGTCTGCCTGGGACTGCCCGGGGCCCTGCCGGTGCTCAACAAGCGGGTGGTGGAGTTCGCCGTCAAGGCCGGCCTGGCAACCAACTGCTCCATCAGCCACCACAGCGTTTTTGCCCGCAAGAACTACTTTTATCCCGACCTGCCCAAGGGGTACCAGATCAGCCAGTTCGAGGAGCCGATCTGTCGCACGGGATGGCTGGACATCCAGGTGGACGGAGGCGAGAAGCGCATCGGCATCACCCGCATCCACATGGAGGAGGATGCGGGCAAGCTGGTGCACGGGGACGTGTCGGGATTGGAAGAGGGATCGGGGGTTGACCTGAACCGGGCCTGCACGCCGCTCCTGGAGATCGTTTCCGAGCCGGACCTGCGCAGCGCCGACGAGGCGGTCAGCTACCTGAAACAGCTCTATCAGATCGTCACCTGGCTGGGTATCTGCGACGGCAACATGGAAGAGGGGAGCTTCCGTTGCGACGCCAATGTCTCGGTCATGCCGCTGGGCTCGGACACCCTGGGCACCCGTGCGGAGATCAAGAACGTCAACTCCTTCAAGTTCGTCAAACAGGCCATCGAATACGAGATCCAGCGCCAGATCGACCTGATCGAGGACGGCGGCACCGTGGTCCAGGAAACACGGCTGTTCGACCCCAACTCCGGGAAAACCCGCTCCATGCGCGGCAAGGAGGAGGCCCACGACTACCGCTATTTCCCCGACCCCGACCTGGTGCCGCTGGTGATCGACGCCGACTGGGTGCAACGCGCCCAGAGCGAGCTGCCCGAACTGCCGGAGCACAAGCGGCACCGCTACATCACCGACTACGGCGTGACCGGGTACGACGCCGAGGTGCTGACCGCCAGCCGATCGCTGGCCGAATATTTCGAGGCGTGCATCGCCTTCCACCATAACGCCAAGGCCGTCTCCAACTGGATCATGGGTGAGCTCACCCGTGCCCTGAACGACGCGGGGAAAACCATAGAGGCATGCCCGATCCCGCCGAAGACGCTGGCCGACCTGCTCAAGTTGATCGACAGCGGCACCATCTCCGGCAAGATCGCCAAGACCGTTTTTGACGAGATGTGGCGGACCGGCAGGGAACCCCAGGCCATCGTGGAGGAGCAGGGACTGGTGCAGGTCTCCGACAGCGGCGCCATCGAGGCGATCATCGACGAGATCATGGC
>DATBXI010000087.1:0-3833 GCA_036514355.1 Desulfuromonadaceae bacterium | reverse complement strand
CCGAGAAAGACGAGTAAAATCAAGAATAAATGTTTTCGGTTCTTTGCTGTTCTCTCTTTTTGCGGTTCTCTGTGTCTCTGTGGCAGAAGTCAATCAAGGTTTGCTTATGGAACTGATCGAGCTGCTGAAAAAATCCCTGCTCTTCTCCGGCCTGAAAGATGCCGACTTGGCCGAGCTGGCCGCCATCACGGTGCGCCGCACGTTCCGGAAGGGGGAGTCCCTGTTCAGCGAAGGGGATGAGGCCACCGGGTTCTACCTGCTGGTATCGGGCAGCATCAAGCTCTGCCGCATCTCCCCTGATGGCCGGGAAAAGGTGCTGCACTTTGTCCAGCCCCGGGAGACCTTTGCCGAGGCGGCCTTTTTCGGCGACGGCAAATACCCGGCCGAGGCCCGTGCCCTGGCGCCGGGCGAGGTGCTGTACCTCCCCAAGGAGGGATTCATGGAGTTGATGAGCCGCAATCCCAACTTCAGCCTCAACCTGGTGGTATCACTCTCCCTGATGCTGCGCCAGTTTGCCCGCCAGATCGAGGAGCTCTCCTTTGCCGACGTGACCTCGCGGCTGGCCTCCTTCCTGGTGCGGCGTGCCGACGAAAAGTCCACCACGTTCGGCGGCATCACCTACATCGACCTGGGGGTCAAGAAGGGGGAACTGGCCTCGCGGCTCGGCACGGCCAGCGAGACCATCTCCCGCACCCTGCGCAAGCTGAAGGAGGAAGGGATCATCGAGGTGCAGGGAAGTCGGGTGGTGATCCTTCAGATGGAGAAGTTGCAGAAGATGACGGAACGCCACGAGTGATGGTTCACTTCTGCCACGGAGACACAGAGACACAGAGAAAACATTTTTACAGGGATACATAGGATTAACGGGATGTATCCAAACCGTTGTCCGGGAACCCTCAAGCCTTTATCCTGTTTATCCTGTACATCCCAGTGAATTAGGTTTTTTGGTGTTCTCAGTGCCTCTGTGTCTCTGTGGCAGATTTGTCTGTTTTCGACTAAAAGGAGTCGGTTATGCTGATCGTCATGAACCATAACGCTACCCAGGCCGAAGTGGATGCGGTCACCAAAGCGGTCGAGGAGATGGGATACACTGCGGCCCCCATTCCGGGGAGTGAGCGGACCGCCATCGGTGTGCTGGGCAACCAGGGGTACGTGGATGACAGCAAGATCCTGGAGTTGCCCGGCGTGCAGCGGGTGATCCACGTCTCCAAGCCGTACAAGCTGGTTTCCCGGGATTTTCACCCAGACGATACCATTGTGGATGTGGCCGGCATCCGGGTCGGCCAGGGGTGCCGTCCGGTGGTGGTGGCCGGGCCGTGCGCCGTGGAGAGCGAGGAGCAGATCGTGCGGACCGCCCTGTTCGTCAAGAAGGCCGGGGCCGACATGCTGCGGGGCGGGGCGTTCAAGCCGCGCACCGGACCCCATACCTTCCAGGGGCTGCGGGACGAGGGGTTGAAGCTCCTGGCCAAGGCGGGTCGGGAGAGCGGCCTGCCCATCGTGACCGAGGTGATGAGCCCGGACAACGTGGGGCTGGTGGCGGAATATGCCGATCTGCTGCAGATCGGTGCCCGCAACATGCAGAACTTCGACCTGCTGCGCGAGGTGGGGCGGATCCGCAAGCCGGTATTGCTGAAGCGGGGCATGAGCGCCACCGTGGAGGAGTTCCTCGCCGCTGCCGAGTACATCCTGGCCGAGGGGAACGAGCAGGTGATCCTGTGCGAACGCGGTATCCGCACCTACGAGACCGCCACCCGCAACACCCTGGACCTGTCCGTTGCGCCGCTGATCAAGGAGATGTCCCATCTGCCGATCATGGTCGATCCCTCCCACGCCACCGGCAAGCGCAGCTTGGTGACCCCCATGGCCCTGGCCGCCCTGGTGGCCGGCGCCCACGGCGTGCTGGTGGAGGTCCATCCCGAGCCGGAGAAGGCGCTCTCCGACGGTCCCCAGTCCCTAACGTTCCCCGGATTCGAACATCTGATGGACGAGGTGCGGCGCCTGGTGGCCTTTCTCGGCCACGGGTAAGGAGTGTATACAAAACGCTTGAAAAGGCATGGAGCGGGGTGTAATATTCTATCCAACCGAGCGTTCTCTCTGCCCTGTGCGCTGGTTGCAGTGCCCGGGCGGAATAAACATAGAATGGGGGACCTTCCCTACCGTGGTGTGCTGCCCCATTGCGCGGGATTTGCCTGAAGCGGTACATGGTCGCCCACCTGTTAAGGAACTCGCCGGAGGTCCTTTAGGCTGACGGCAGGGCGGAGAGAATGGACAAATGAAAAAGGGGATGCCTGAGAACGGGCATCCCCTTTTTGCGTCTGAACGGGCAGGGGATCAGTGCAGCCCCTGGCCGGTGGTGGTCATCACCAGCTTGCCGTGCTTGACCCCCTTGACGCCGATCAGGGCATCGGCCAGCCGCTTGACCGACCGGGCGGTCCCCTTGATCACCAGCACCTCCAGGCAGTTGTGGTGGTCCAGATGCACGTGCAGGGTGGAGATGATCCGCTCGTGATGGTCGTGCTGGTATTCGGTCAGCTTCTCCGACAGGTCGTGCACGTGGTGGTCGTAGACCAGCGTCACCGTGCCCACGGTCTCTTCCTCTCCCGCCTCCCAGGCCTGTTCCACCAGGGCATCGCGGATCAGGTCGCGGATGGCCTCGGAGCGGTTGACATACCCCTTCTCCTCCACCACCCGGTCGAAACGCTCCAGCAGGCCGTTGTCGATGGAGATCCCGAAACGCACCGTCTCGCCCATGCTCTCCTCCTTAAAAAAACGGTTTCACACAAAGCTCACAAAGGCACAAAGGGTTAAAGCGATACACAGCGTTTATCTGATCCACGGCCATGTTTACGGGTACGAATTTACTTGGTGACCTTTGTGTCTTTATGTGAGCAAAAAGATTTTTGGTTTGCTTACAATATCCTTTCCAGACATGCCAGCAACCGTTCGTTTTCCTCCCGCGTCCGCACGGCAATGCGGAAGAACCGGGGCGTCAGTCCCGTGAAGCTGGCGCAGTCGCGGATCAACAGCCGGTGGGGCAGCAGGCGCGCTTTCAGTTCCCCTGCGGTCATGCCGCCGGTGATCTCCACCAGCAGGAAGTTGGCTGCAGACGGGTAGACCGTGAGCAGGGGGAGACGGGAGAGCCGCTCCGCCAGATAGCCGCGCTCCTGGCGGACAAAGTCGATGGTCCGGCGACTGTGCTCGACATCGCGGATGGCCGCCACGCCGGCTGCCTGTGCCAGGGTGTTGACACTCCATGGGCCACCCAGGGCCGTGAGACGTGCCACCACTGCCTCGCTGGCGATGGCATATCCCAGGCGCAGCCCTGGAATGGCGAAGAACTTGGTCATGGAGCGCAGGATCACGGCGTTGTCCCGCCCGGCGATGAGCTGCTTGGCGGACGCTGCCTCGCAGAAGTCCATGAAGGCCTCGTCCAGCACCAGGAAGGTGCCGGAGGCGCAGCAGAGGCGGTAAACCTGTTCCACGAGCGCGGGCGGGTACAGGCGGCCGGTGGGGTTGCCGGGGGTGCAGAGGTAGAGGGCGTCGTATCCCCCGGCCAGGGTCTGCTCAAGCGCCCCCAGGTCAAGCTCGAAGCCGTTCGCCGCCGGGAGAATGAACGGCTGCACCTCCCAGTGATGCCGGTCGAGGGCGTACTGGTATTCGCTGAAGGCGGGCGAGACGATCAGGGCGCGCCGGCCGGGGAGCAGGGCCGGGAGTTGGTAGATGAGTTCGGTGGAGCCGTTGGCCACCGCGATGGCAGCGGGGGATATCCCATGATGGTCGGCCAGGGCCTGCTTCAGCTCCTGGTGGCTGTTGTCGGGGTAATGCACCAGGCT
>DATBXI010000086.1:0-7929 GCA_036514355.1 Desulfuromonadaceae bacterium | reverse complement strand
GCCGTATTCCGGGATCAGGCTGTCCACCAGGGTGACATGGGCGCCAAGCCCCACAAGCCGGCGGGCGAGGTTGGAGCCGATAAAACCCAGGCCTCCGGTAATGAGGACGCCCTTCCCGCTGAATTCATCAAAACCGTTCATACGCTTCCCCATCTGGATTCAGGATGGTTGTCCGACATTACCGTCTTACCAAGATGACGCCCTTGTTCTGGGTGGTTTGGTCCTCGAGCCGAAACGATTCAAACGAATCGAAGTCCGCCATCACATCATACGCACCGGAAAAAAAGTCAAAAAACTTTTCCCGGTTGAAAAACCATGCCGGATAACTGGCCGGATAGATCTCGGCAGGGACGTGCTGGATGGTTATCCGGTCATCTCCATGCTCCAGAAAGGGTGTCCTGTCGAAAATGATGTAGGTAAACCCCCTGGCAACAACATCCGCAAGCAGTTCATACGGCTTCTCAAGATACTGGATGACGCTGGAAAAAAGGATTGCATCGGGATGCCGGTCCGTGAGGCATGCTTCCATATCCTGATAAAATTTGAGGTGCGGATTTTCAAAATGGCTTCTGCCGCATTCCACGAATCGCTTCTGTTCAACGATGCTCCACGTGAGTTCCTCCAGATGGGAGAGAAACCGGATGTTCTGGTAGTAGGTGCTTCCCAGGGAGCCGCCGAAGTCTATCAGGTTCAGCCGGTTGCCGCTGCGCGAAGCGACCCACAAAAGTGCGGCCAGGAGGGGCCAGGAGTATTCAACTTCGTCGAACAGCACGGAATCCCGCTCGTAGACGGCCGCGCCGTTTTTGACCTTGAGCAGCGCATCCCTGACCCTGGTCAGGATTACCTCCGCGTCATACCCGTCAGTAGCTGCGAGCGCCTCCCGCCAAGTCCGGTAATTTCCGGAAAAACCGGGGTCATGGTCCGCAAGTGACGTGAAGAGTGCGCGTACCATCGGCGGGATAATGCCTGCCAGTATGCGGGTAATCTTCTCTTTCATGAGGCTCCGGTCACCATCCGGATGATGTGGGTCCAGACACGCCGCCAGGGAGAGGGAACCAGGGAAAAGAAGAATGCTCTGAATGCCTGTCGGGCAATCCGGTTCTCTTCAAGCGGTATGGGCTCGATATGGACCGGCACAGGGGAAATCTCTGCATCGAATATGTCCGTTGCAAAGCAATGGGTGCCGCTTTCGTCGTTACCGATGTTGTGCACCAGCGATGTACCGGGATACAGGGTAAATCTGTCCCGAAGAAAAGCAGAGGCATACCACCTGATCGCCCACGAATCGTTGATGCCGTTCACCTGTTCTTCGAGGGCCCTTGTGTACCGATAGGCACCGTCGAAGTCGAAGCGATACGTCAAATTCCTTGCCCGCAGGTCACCCAGGAGCTTCTGTCCGTCAGGTTCGAACAGGTCCCATCCCCTTTTCCACGTCGCCCACCCCCAGCAATCGGCGCCCAGCAACAGAAACGTCGATGGGAGCTTCACCCTGACGGGGTACAGGTACCCGTGAATGCTGATCACCCGCTCCTCATCCCGGTAAAATTCCAGGGCCTCGTTCATGTACCTGAGAAACCAGGGGGACGTGACCATGTCGTCTTCCAGGACGATGATCCGGCCGTACCGGTCGGCGATCTCGGTGACGCCGGAGATGATGGACTGGGCAAGGCCGAGATTCGCCGCTCTCTCGATGACGGTTACCTGCTTGAACCCGGTGATGGTCCCGAGATATTCCCTGACCGCGGCCACCGTTTCCTGGTCTGCCTCGCGAGGGCCGTCGGAAAACACGAACAGCTCGCTTTCGGCGGCAAGCACGTTGTTCCGCAACGCCTCGACGGTCTGCCGGACATGCACGGAACGATTATAGGTGAATAACGCTATGGGGGCTGTCTTCACACCTGTATCCGGAAAAACGGTTTGCTGATTACCCACTGACCCGTGAGGCAAACGCACGCCAGATCGTTACTGAGGCACCTTGCCAGATTCTCAAAACGTTTACAAGTTTCCAGTGCCATGGGCTGGCCAGCAGGGCAAAAACGGACAGTCTCATGGGATTTATGGCGCATTTCCGGGAAAAATAGCTTTTCAGGAATGCGTGGAACGGCCCGGTATCCGGTGGCTGCTCCCCGGTTGTCCGTTCATCCAGCCAGAGCCGCAATGACGGATCAGTCAACAGCCGCATACCCTTCCGTCGGGCGCGGGTCGTAAACTCGTAGTCAGACAGATAATGGGGCAGGAGGCGGGGATAAAATCCGCCGGTGTGGAACAGGTCGGAAATCCGGAGGAACAATCCCCTGGTTGACAGACAGTTGATCTGTTCCGGTGCGGCCGCTTGTGCAAACCTGAACCGTGTGAAATCCACATGCACCCCGGCATCGACAAGCCGCCCATCCTGCCTGCTGTAACAGTACGCTTGGAGCAGCGTGTGTTCGTGCCCGGACAACAGGGTAATGGCCGTGCCCAGGAAATCGGGTTCAAAGGTGCAGTCGTCGTTGATGATCAGTACCAGATCGGTCGGAACCGGATTCCGGTTCCGCAGCCAGTCATACCCCTGTTGCAGTGAGCCCCCCCACCACCAGTCTCCCCGGCCCTTCAGCACGGTAAGATCCCCGATCTCGCCCCGGACCATGTCCGCGGTGCCGTCGGAAGAACCGTCATCGATCAGGACCAGATGAAAATTCCGATAGGTCTGGGGCGTAAGGGACGTAATGAACCGCCGGGTGGTTTCCCGCCGGTTGTGGACCGGAAGGAGTATATAGATCTTTTCTGTCACCTGTTCCTCACAGGGCAACGCGCGCGTAACGCTATGGTTCAACATAGTATGAAACGGTTTTGGCCTCGAGTTGATTGCTGTCCGTAATGGCAACCACGTGCAATTGCTGTTGGTTGAACAGCATTCTGTAGAAAAATTTCTTCAGCGCCGGGAAGAGCAGTTTGTTCTCGTGGTAGAAATACGCCCTGATGATCTTCCGGAGCAGGTGATGCCGGAATGTTACCGGTATCAGGTCATACTCTTGCCGGTAGGAAAGGGCATCTTCGCTCAACTGGCCGGCAACCTTTCTGAAGCAGGCAACATACGCCTTCAACGAATAGAGCGGGGCATGCTCGGCAAACTTCAGCCAGAGGAAATAATCGCCCGCCTTTTTGAAGCGGCTATCAATCCCCCCTGCCCGTTTCCACAGGTCTGCCCGCCAGAAGACACTCGCCTGCTGCACAAAATAGGCATCCCGGCCATAGACCCCTCTTTTGAGCCATTCCCGGTCATACAGAAAGCATCGTCCGGCCTCGTATATGGTGGAGGAGTCGTTACTGTACACGGTTATCCCCTTGAGCCAGCGCACCTCGGGAAACCGGGAAAACGACCGGGCCACAATGGCGAAAGCTCCCGGCAGGTAGATGTCGTCGGAATTGATCCAGGCATGGACGTCGCCGGTAGCCATGGCGAATCCCCTGTTGATGGCCTCGTACATGCTGTTGTCTTTTTCCCGGTGATAGCTGATGGTCACCCCATTGCAGCCTACGGGGTATGCGCCGCTGTCGATGAGCCGCTCGAAATCGGCGATGATGGCACGGGTATTGTCCTGGGAGCAGTTGTCCACAAAAATATATTCAATGGTAAAGTCGCCCTGCTGCGACAGTACGCTCTGTATCGTTTCCCGCAGAAAACGCTCGCTGTTGAAGGTCGGTGTAACTATGCTGAATTTCATCGTATGCCCTGCCCCTGCCGGCGACAACTACTGATGGATATAAGGTTCACGTGAACTCCAGCACCTGCGCACCGGTTCGAAATCGTCGATGATGCGCAGGACCCGCCCCACGTAATCCGTTGCCGTCCATCCCTGCGCCCTTTCACGCCCCCGCCGGATCAGTTCTTCCCTCATGGCCGGGGCATCGTGGAGTTCCTTTACCCGGCGGGCCATCTCCGCGGGATCCTTAGGATCGAAGAGCAGGGCCGCATCCCCGAGCTGCTCCTCCGCCCCTGCCACGCGCGACGCGATCACGGGGCAGCCGAGGGCAAAGGCTTCCAGGGGTGGGAGGTTGTCCGGCCCGAAAAAGGTCGGGTAGACCATGGCAAAGGCGTGGCGGTAGAGCTCCCGGAGGAAATCCGCCTCCACGAACCCCAAGAAGGAAACCCGGTCCGACAAACCCAGTTCGCCGGCCTGTTCCCGCACATGGTCCAGGTTTCCCTTGTCCGAACCGGTAAGGACGAGATGAAACGTGAGTCCGTATTGTTCCCGCAGGATATTCAGGGCGAGCAGCAGCCCAATGTGGTTCTTGTGGGGCCAGAACTGGGCCGGGTAGAACAGGTAGTTTTGCGGCAGATCTCTCGATGCGGCACCACCTGCCCCGTCCGTCGGCGGGGCAAGAGCAAATTGGGGGGTGGGGAACGGCACCACCTGCACCAGGTGCTCCGGCACCTGGTAATACCTGACAATCTCCTCCCTGCCGGCTGCCGTCCCGGTGATGATGCAAGCGGCCCGGGGCAGGATATCCCGATAGTGCGCTTCTCTCTCCTCCCATGTCCATCCGGTGACGCTCACTTCCGGGAAATAGGGGTGGATTCGGTGTGCCAGGTCCCAGACCGTCGCGACGTAGGGGACCGTCACCCTTTCCGTCTTGGTCGAAATAAACCAGACAAGGTCAATACCCAGCTCCCGGACCGCCCTTTCCAGCGGGCCGGTCTCGGCAAGTCCCTTGCCGAACAGGCAGTCGAATCGGCGGCGTGCGGCCCGTTTCAATCTCCGCACGATTCTTCCGCCATTGCCCGGCCTGGATGCGTCGATCCGGACAAATCGCACATGGGGCACATCTTCCGGAAGACGTGCCGGCACTGTTGGGCTGAGAATGAAGACGTCATGACGTGTCACGATCCGCCTCACCTCTTCCAGGAGGACCTCCTGGAAAATGGTCCCGCCCCCCGTTTCCCGCTCCAACTGTGCATGGTAATAGATGCCTATTCGCATAAAGAAGCCCGCCAGTTAATGGGTGTATTGGCCCATCCCGAGTGAACTGTTTGTTCTGTAGGGAGACAACATATCCCTAGTGATGTCATGGGGATGCGAATGCATTGTAGTCGTCTAACAACCGTATGTCGATATGGTTCTTAAAACCCAGCCGCATATTTTGTTCCGGCAACATACCGCGGGTCTGGGGTTATCCTGATCAATGGCGCGCATGAGTCGTGATCCTTCACCATTGGACTCTCACCCTTCGTAACTGATCCAGTCATCCACTTCGACCAGTTTCCGGAATTCCGCATCACGACATAATCTCAGGTCATACCTGATCCTTCTGTACACATAGGCCAGTTGCGCCGGAATAAAGTGCCAGGACTCTCTCCCCTGAAGAACGTTCTTCAGGGTCCATTTCAGCAGGTGCAGGTAATGGCCGCCGTGCTTCCCGAACAGATCACGGAGGATGCGGCGCTTGTCGCGATGTTTCCTGTATTCGGTATAGGCATCGCAGTTCCCCTGGTTGCCTATCCGCCGTATCAGGTAGCCGAGGGTCGTCCTGCTTGGCGGGATCATGTGGTAGATGACCGATCTCGGCGTATAGGCGAATTTGTAGCCGGCCTGCTTCAGCTTGATGCCGAGCCCGGTCTCGCCATCTCCGATCCAGACCCCGGCGGTGTTTTCCGGGTTGAATCCCCCGCACCGGAAGAAGGCCGGCCGCGTCACTGCCTGGTGGCAGCTGTACACCAGGTCATTCTCGGAAATAATGGTCTCGTCCGGCCTGCCTTCATCGGTCAGGCTGAGGTACTGGTTGATCAGGTGCCTCTTTACCCACGGGGGAGGCGGGACATCGAACCTGCCTATTATCTTGCCGGTTGCCGACGCAATGAGGGGGTCCAGTTGGAATACCGCTACGATCTCCCTGATGAGGGCCGGTTCGGCGACCATGTCGTCATCGGTAAAATAGAGGAGGTCGCCCCGTGCCGTCTTGGCGGCACTGTTACGCGCGTAATGCACGCCCTGCCTCGCTTCCGTGATCGATCTGACGAGGGGAGTGCTGCGACAGTAGGCATCAATAACCGCTGGGGTTGTATCCGTGGAGTTGTTGTTGGCGATGATGATTTCGTAGCGGTCCCGCGGGTAATCCTGGGCAAGGAAGCTGTCCAGGGTGACCGGCAGCATGGTCGCCCGGTTGAAGGTCGGGATGATGATGGATACGAACGGCAGGGAGGTTCCCATCTAGCCCCTTCTGAATACTGAACCGGCCCGGTGGGTCCAGTTCAATAGTTTGTCATACCTGTTGAGGAAACAAAGGTATGCCCTGATATATGCGGGCTGCTGCCGCCGGTACTGCTCGGTAATCCCGGTTACCCGGACGGCGTTCATGCCGCTCATGTGGTCCTCGTACGTCTTGGTCCCTTTGAGATACCGATAGTTGCCCCACAAAGCATCCACATAGGTGACATGGGCCTGCTGGACGGCCTTGAAGATGAAGTGGAGATCCATGCCGTAATGCTCATCCGTCTCATAGGGGCCGATCCGCTCATGGAGCGACTTGTGGTAGAAGTAGGCCGAGGCGTTCATGGGAAAGGCATCGTCGTACCTCCCCTGCAGCAGGTTCATCAGACCGATGCCGGCGGGCCTGCTGACGGAGAGGAGTTTTTCATCGTCGTCCCATATGGCGCAGTTCCCCACCAGGAGCGAAGGCGCCGGCAGGTTTCCGAATCGTTGAATTACGTCGTTCAGGACGCCGGGCTCATAAAAGTCATCCACGTTCAAAAAGCCGATGATGGCGCCGGCAGCCAGCGTGATGCCCTTGTTCATGGCATCGGACTGTCCCCGGTCCTTTTCCGATAGCCAGCGGATATGGCTGTATTCAGCCGCATACCGCTCAATGACCTGGGGGGAGCCGTCGGTGGAGCCGCCATCCACGATGATATGCTCGGCATCTGGGCACTGTTGCTCAATGACGTTCCGTATGCAGGCATCGATGAAGCGCATCCCGTTGAAGACTGGGGTGATGATGGACAGCCGCGCGCTCATTCTCCTCCTACCCTTCGATCCGCGCCCCAGCCGGAACCCGGCCGGACATGAGTCTCGCCGCCGCTGCCGCGACGTCTTCGGGTGATACTCCCCGAATGCACTCGAAATCCCCACGCGTACATTCCCAGTTGCAATGGAAGCATTCGAGCTTTTTCGTAAGGAAAATTCCTGTGTCCTGATTTCCCCACGGGACGAAGCGCCCGTAATGCCCTCCTCCCACGATCCCTATCGACGGCACCCCGGCCGCGATAGCGATGTGCAGCCCGGAGCTATCCGTACTGATGAGAAGATCGCAGGCGGCAATGGTCTTTGCCAGCTCCCGCAGGGTGGTTTTCCCCACCAGGTCAATGATCTCGGCCCCTGTGCAAGCCCCCTCAATGGCGCGTGTGACCTGTCCAGCCAGCTCCTTATCGTTGCTGCTTCCGAAAATCGCGTACGTGTGACCGCTTCCCAGCAACCTAGCCAGCCCGCGGTAGTTTTCCGGTGTCCAGCACCTTCCTGCGAATGCGGCACCGGGAAAGATCCCAATGATGCGGGAACCTTCCCGCTCCGCTCCGGCGAGATGGTTCCGATCCGACTCGGCCAGCCAGAGCTGCGGCAGAATTTCTTCGGCGGAGGAGACAGGACATCCGAGGAAGCGAAGAAAATCAAGGGTTGTCAGAAGCTCGTGTCTCCACGTCTCTTTCCCTGAAACGTCCAGGGAGTCGGTGAAGAGCTGCGCCGGCACCAAACCGGCCGGATACCCCCCATGGGGAGCATTGACGGCACAGCCCGTTATGCCAAAAATTCTGCTGAAATTCAGATCATAGGCAAGGTCGGCAACCATCTCCAGATGTTCGGGCTGGGGAGATTTGACGGGGTATAACAGGATATTGGTGGAGAAGGGAAGCAGGTTCCACAGCCTGTTGAGCTTTCGGACCGGCACCTCCCAACC
>DATBXI010000085.1:0-7076 GCA_036514355.1 Desulfuromonadaceae bacterium | reverse complement strand
ACCTGCGTCTGCACCAATCGCCTCATCGTCCAGGCGGGTGTGTACGACGCGTTCGCCGAGAAGCTGGCTGCCGCGGTCTCGCGCATGCGGGTGGGGGACGGCCTGAAGGGAGAGGTTCAGCAGGGACCGCTGATCGACATGGCGGCCGTTGAGAAGGTGGAAGAGCATATTGCCGATGCCGTAGCAAAAGGGGCTAGGATCATCCTTGGCGGCAAGCGCCACGAGCTGGGGGGCACCTTCTTCGAGCCCACCATCCTGACCGGGGTGACCCCGGAGATGCTGGTGGCGCGGGAGGAGACCTTCGGTCCGGTGGCGCCGCTCTTCCGGTTCACGGCCGACGAAGAGGCCATCCGGATGGCGAACGACACCGAGTTCGGCCTGGCCTCCTACTTCTACAGCCGCGACATCCGCCGCATCTGGAAGGTGGCCGAGGCCCTGGAATACGGCATGGTGGGGATCAACACCGGCCTGGTCTCCACCGAGGTGGCTCCCTTCGGCGGCATGAAGGAGTCGGGCATCGGCAGGGAAGGGTCCAAATACGGCATCGAGGAGTTTATCGAGGTCAAGTATCTCTGTATGGGCGGTATTTCGTGATGAACACAATTCCCCCGCGGACGCAGGTAACCCAGGTCCCGAACGGGACACCGGAGCATTGAATGGCGATTGTTCCCATTGACAACCTTACCGCCGGCATGCTGCTCAAGAGCGACGTCTGCGACCGCAGCGGCAGGATGCTCCTGCCGGCCGGCGGCGAACTGACCGAGCGGCATCTGAAGATCTTTCGCACCTGGGGGGTGCTGGAGGCCGACATCGAGAACGGCGGCGAGAACCTCGAAGCGCCCCAGGCACTGGCCACTGCGGGCGTGGATCCGGCCAGGCTGGCGGCCGCGGAGGAGGCGGTGCGCGGGCTTTTCCGGCTGAATGACCCGGAGCATCCCGCCATCAGGGAGTTGATGCGGATCTGCATTGCCAGGAAGGTGTCCGATGCGTCCTGAAACCGGCGCCATGTCCATCGAGTTCCTGCTGGAGGGGGTGTCGGCGGTACCGTCCCTGCCGCTCTTCCATGAGCGGCTGGATGAGGCCATCAATCATCCCCGCAGCTCCATCGCGGATATCGCCAAGATCCTCTCCGAGGACCAGGGGCTCACGGCCCGCATCCTCAAGCTGGCCAACAGCCCCCTGTTCGGCTATTACGCCCGCATCGACACCATTACCCAGGCGGTCACCATCATCGGCGTTCAGCAGGTACGGGACCTGGCCCTGGCCATATCGGTCATGGGGCTGTTCGAGGGGATCCCCGAGGACCTGATGACCATGGAGCTGTTCTGGAAACACAGCATCGCCTGTGGTCTCACGGCCCGCATCCTGGCCACCAGCCAGCGGGAGTCGAACCTGGAGCGTTTTTTCGTGGCCGGTATCCTGCACGACATCGGCCGCCTGGTGATGTTCATCACCATCCCCGACCTGTGCCGCGAGATGATCCAGGAGTCGCGGAGCGAGGGGCGATCGCTGCACGATGTGGAACGGGAATGGCTGGGCTTTGACCATGGCGACATGGGGGGAAGCCTGCTGCAGCGCTGGAAGATTCCCGCCCGCGTGGCCGAGCCGGTGGAATGCCACCATCGCAGCATGCAGGCCGGGCAGTATCCCCGCGAGGCGTCCATCCTCCATCTGGCCGACATCATTTCCCATGCCCTGGAATTCGGCGCCAGCGGCCAAGCGTGCGTGCCGCAGCTCGATCCGCGCGCCTGGGACCGCCTGGCCCTTTCCCCCAATCTGTTTCCACAGCTGGTGCGGGAGATCGACAACCAGTTCACCGAAACGGCCAACATTCTGAATGCCCGTGGAACCAATGACTAGCGCGACCCTTACACAGCAGTTGGAGAATCAGCAGGAGCGGATCCGTTACCTGGAAGAGACCAACCTGCACTACGTCACCATCCTGGACATCCTGGCGAGTTGCGGCGATCTCCAGACCGGGGTTTCGGAAACGCGCAGCAACGTCCAGATCATGCAGTCCGCCGTGGGCAAGATCCAACGGCTGATCTCGTTCAGCATCATCGCCTTCTGCCCGGTCGAGGAGGATGCCAGCTTCGAGCTGGCGTTCTGCGAGCCGGCCGCCTCCACCCCGGAGATCCAGGAGGAGATCGATGCCAAGATCACGGATGGCACCTTTGCCTGGGCCCTCAACCAGAACCACCCGGTGATCAGCGCCACCCGCGATGGCGAGCAGACCCTGATCCTCCACGTTCTGGAGACCCACTCCCGCATCCGAGGGATGTTCATCGGGGTGCTGCCGGGCAGGCATGTCAACGTGGAGGTTTCCGCGCTGAATGCCCTTTCCATCATCCTCACCTACACGGCCTATACCCTGGAAAACGCCACGCTGTACGACATGCTCCGCGACCACATGCACAACCTGGAGCAGAAGGTGCACGAACGGACCGTGGAGCTGGATGCGGCACGCCAGCAGGCCGAGGCGGCCACCAAGGCCAAGAGCGACTTCTTGGCCACCATGAGCCACGAGATCCGCACCCCCATGAACGGCATCATCGGCATGGCGGAACTGCTGGGTGAGACGGTCCTGGCAGATGAGCAACGCGGCTACCTGCGGAACATCTCCATCTCCGCCGACAACCTGCTGGCCATCATCAACGATATCCTGGACTTCTCCAAGATCGAGGCCGGCCGGATGGAGCTGGACCCCCATCCCTTTGCCCTGCGCGAGCTGGTGGAATCGACCCTGATGCCGCTGCGCTTCAGGGCGGAGCGCAAGCGGGTCGACCTGACGTTCTCCGTGGCGCCCGATTGCCCGGACATGATCAACGGGGACAGCGTAAAGGTCCGCCAGATCCTGGTGAACCTGGCCGGCAATGCGGTCAAGTTTACCGAGCAGGGGGCGATCAGCGTTGCCGTTTCCCTGGTGGGAGGAGAGGGCGATACGGTGGAACTGCGGATGGTGGTCACGGATACGGGCATCGGGATGTCCGAGGAGGTCTGCGGCCGCATCTTCCAGCCGTTCTCCCAGGCGGACAGCTCCACCACCCGCACCTTTGGCGGCACCGGTCTCGGGCTGGCCATCTGCCGCCAGCTGACGGAGCTGATGGGCGGAAGCATCGCGGTGGTGAGCCGACCCGGCGTCGGCAGCAGCTTTACGGTACAGCTGCCGTTCACGCTGGCTGCCGCGGACTCGCCCCCGTGGCGTCCGGTTGCCCATGCTGTGGATGCCGCACCAGCCGGCCGGACGCTTCCCAGGGACATCCTGCTGGTGGATGACGTGGAGATCAACCAGGAGCTGGCCCGCATCGTCATGGAGAAGCAGGGGCACCGGGTGACCATTGCCGCCAACGGGATGGAGGCGGTGGAGGCATTTGGCAGCAAACGCTTCGATATGATCTTCATGGACATCCAGATGCCGGTCATGGACGGTTTTCAGGCGACACGCGCCATCAGGGAACTGGAGCGGGAGCGGGGCGGGCATATCCCGGTCGTGGCCATGACCGCCTACGCGGCCAGCGGCGACCGGCAAAAGTGCTTGGATGCCGGCATGGATTCCTATATTTCCAAGCCGGTCATGCCGGAGGCGATCATCGCGGCGATCAATCGCTATGCCGGCGCGTCCCCGGCGGCTGTCCCGCCCGCGTCGCCAGTGGAGGACGCGCCCATGCCGGAGCCGGTCCTGCCGGTATTCGACCGCGATGAGCTCCTGGGGCGGCTCGGCGGCAAGGCCGAGATGATCCCCCGCTTCTGCACCATGTTTATCGGCAGCGTGACCACGGGCGTTGAGGGTATCCGCAAGGCCCTGGAAACGGGAGATGCCGGGGAGCTGCACCGCCAGGCCCACACCATCAAGGGGGCGGCCGCCAACATCGGTGCCGCGCGCATCCGGGCATGCGCCACCCAACTGGACGAAATGGCCAAAACCGGGGAAATCACCGGCGCCCCGGCCCTGCTGGACGAGTTGACCGCCGAATTCGGGCTGTTCAGGGATGAGGTGGGCGGTCCGCACTGCACCGGCTAAAGGACGACGTGCAGCCCGCGGAAGGGCCTGCGCCCTTGCCGGATGCCTGTTGCACCGGATTTGTACCGGTTTTGATGTAGTATGGAGGGGGTATGAAATAATTATTATTGACAATAATGGTGGTTAAATGATATTTCAAAAATCACAGTTGTCACATAATGCGGTACACATAGCAGCATTTCTTATCGAGAGCGACCGAGGGACTGGCCCTTTGACGTCGCGGCAACCTCCCTGGCGGGAAGGTGCCAATTCCAGCGGGATCACACGATCCCGGGAGATAAGGAAGAGAAGAAACCTTCACTGGAATCCTCTTCCGCACCCCGGAAGGGGATTTTTCTTTGGAGGTGTACGATGAACATCACGACGCAGGCAGTGCAGATCGGACTGGAGTGGGACAGCCGCACCGGGGCGGTAACGGTCCCCATCTACCAGACCGCGACCTTCAGGCACCCGGGGCTTGGCCAGAGCACGGGTTTCGACTATACCCGCTCGGGCAACCCCACCCGCCAGGCATTGGAGGAGGGCATCGCCCGCCTGGAAGGGGGGACGCGCGGCTTTGCCTACGCATCCGGCATGGCGGCCATTGCCAACCTGCTGCTGCTCTTTCGCGCCGGCGACCACATCGTGGTCACCGAGGACCTGTACGGCGGCACCTGCCGCCTGTTCGACAAGGTGTTCAACCAGTTCGGCCTGACCTTCACCTATGTGGACACCAGTGACAGCGCCCAGGTCGCGGCGGCCATCCGGCCGGAGACCAGGGCCCTGTTCGTCGAGTCCCTCACCAACCCGCTGCTCAAGTTCGCCGATCTGCCGACCCTGTCCGGCCTCTGTCGCGACCGCGGCCTGCTGCTGATCGTGGACAACACCTTCCTGACCCCCTACCTGCTGCAACCCCTGGATCTGGGAGCGGACATCACGGTCTACAGCGCCTCCAAGTACCTGGCCGGCCACAACGACACCATCGCCGGGCTGGTGGTGGTGCGGGACCCGCAGCTTGCCGAGCAGGTCTACTTCCACCAAAACGCCGCCGGCGCGGTGCTGGGGCCGCAGGATTCCTGGCTGGTGATCCGCGGCATGAAGACCCTGGGGGTTCGCCTGGACCGCCAGCAGGAGAATGCCCTCCGGATCGCCCGCTGGCTGAAATCCCACCCGGCTGTTGCCCGGGTGTATTATCCCGGTCTTGACGAGCACCCGAACCACGACCTGATGGGGCGGGACACGCGGGGATATGGCGCCATGATCGCCTTCGAGGTTGACAACCCGGCCCTGGTGGAGCAGATTCTGCTGAACACGCGGCTGATCTCCTTTGCAGAGAGCCTGGGCGGGGTGGAGACCCTGATGACCTTTCCCGAGGTGCAGACCCACGCCGACATCCCCCCCGAACTGCGCGCCCGGCTGGGGATCAACAACCGGCTGCTGCGCCTGTCGGTGGGGATCGAGGACGGGGACGACCTGATCGAGGACCTGCGCCAGGCGCTGGAGGGGTAGGGCATGAATACCACCGGGGCATGAATGCCCCGGCTACCGTCATTCAGTCGCTCTGCGACGTCATCAAGGTATCGTTGTCGCAGGATACATGCAAACGCCCCGCAGGGGCAGAATGCGTGTAGCCGGGGGATTTATCCCCCGGTTGAAATGCACGATAATCAGCGCGTCACGTACGTGACGCGGGGAACGTTAAGGAGATAGTGATGAAATTTGCAACCAAGCTGATCCACGGCGGCCAGACGATCGATCCCCGCACCGGGGCCCTGGGGATGCCCATCTACCAGACCTCGACCTTCCGCCAGCAGTCGCTGGACAACTTCGGCAAGTACGACTACGCCCGCTCCGACAACCCCAGCCGCGAGGCCCTGGAAGAGGCCGTAGCCCAGTTGGAGGGGGGGACGCGCGGCTTTGCCTTTGCCTCGGGCATGGCGGCCATCACCTCCACCCTGCTGATCTTCTCGGCCGGTGACCACCTGGTGGTGTGCGACGATGTGTACGGCGGCACCTACCGGGCCCTGACCGGCGTGTTCAGCCGTCTCGGCATCCAGGCCACCTTCGTGGATGCCACCAGCGTGGACGCCATCGCGGCAGCCATCCGGCCCGAGACCAGGGGCATCTACCTGGAGACCCCCTCCAACCCCCTGCTCAAGGTCACGGACCTCAGGGCGGTGGCAGAGCTGGCCCGGCCCAAAGGCATCATCACCCTGGTGGACAACACCTTCATGACCCCCTACCTGCAGCGCCCGCTGGAACTGGGGTGCGACATCGTGCTGCACAGCGGCACCAAGTTCATGAGCGGCCACAGCGACGTGATCTGCGGCTTTGCCGTGGTGGGGGACACGGAGCTGGGCAATCGCATTCGCTACATCCAGAACGGCTTCGGCGCCATCCTGGGGCCCCAGGATTCGTTCCTGGCCCAGCGGGGGCTCAAGACCCTCAAGGTCAGGATGGACCAGGCCCAGAGCAGCACGCTGAAGATCGTCCAGTGGCTGGGCGGGCAGAGCCGGGTCCGGGCCGTGCACTATCCGGGGCTGGCGGATCACCCCGGCCATGGCGTCCACAGCAGCCAGGCAGACGGTCCCGGTGCCGTGTTCTCCTTCGAACTGGATTCCTTCGAGACCACCCGGCGGCTCCTGGAGGGGTCGCGGCTCTCGGCCTTTGCCGTCAGCCTGGGAGGGGTGGAGAGCATCATCTCCTACCCGGCCCGCATGTCCCACGCCGCAGTTCCGCCGGCGGAGCGGGCGCGCAAGGGGATCACCGACACCCTGGTGCGCCTGTCCGTGGGGCTGGAGGACCCGGACGACCTGATCGCGGACCTGGCCCAGGCTATTGGGGACTAGATTGGGGACTAGGGACTGGTGATTGGGGACTGGGAAACAGAGAATTCAATTGATGTTGCCGATCCCCAGTCCCCAAATGAGGTTAGTAATGAACATCCGCATCAACGAAAAACCGGCAGCCGTTGCCGACGGTCTGACCCTGGCCGAGGCGGCCGCCCGCTTCAAGCCGGGCGCCGATGTGCTGATCCTGAACGGCTTTCCCGCATCCCCCGACACCATGGTCCGGG
>DATBXI010000084.1:0-3388 GCA_036514355.1 Desulfuromonadaceae bacterium | reverse complement strand
TTCCTGCCGTTCGGCCAGTTGCGACCCTTCGCGCCCGTGGCGCTCCAGACGCTCCGCCAGTTGGGCCAGGCGCTTGCGGGCCGTCTCATTGCGGCTCTTGAACTGGGCCGATTCCGCCAGGCCGGCGAACAGCTCCCGTCGCCGTCCCTCCAGCATCCGGTTCAGCTCGTCCTCGGCCTGTTGCAGGCCGGCCAGTTCCTGCTCGGTCCGCTCCATGTCGCCGCCCATGGCGGCCACATCCGCGGCCGAGGCGTCCCGGCGCAGCTCCAGCAGGTTGCGCTGCTCGGCGCATTCGGCCAGGCGCTCAGCCAACTGGCCCGCCTCGCCCCCCAGCCGCCCCAGCCGGGCCTCCAGGGCCGCCAGTTCCTTGCGCTGGAATTCCAGCCCGTTTTCCGCAGCGCTGAACTCGCTCCGGATGCGGTAGATCTCCTCCTGGGCCGTGGCCAGCAGTTTCTCCGCCTCCAGCAAATGCAGCCGTCCCTCCTCCACCTGTGCCTCTGCCAGGGCCGAGGCGGCGAAGACCTCCCTCATCCGCTCGTTGAGGCCGGCCAGTTCCCGCTCCGCCTCCCCCCGCTGCGCCTGCACCTGGCGGTACTCCTGGGCGGTGAAGAGCAGTTCGATCTCCCGCAGTTCATCCCGGTATTCCCGGAACTTCTCGGCCTTCTTTGCCTGGCGCTGCAGCGAGGCGAGCTGCCGCCGGATCTCCCCCAGCACGTCCGCCAGGCGTGCCAGGTTCTGGCGGGTGGCCTCGATCTTCTTCAGTGCCAGCTGTTTGCGGGACTTGAACTTGGTTACCCCGGCCGCCTCCTCGATCAGGAAGCGCCGCTCCTCGGGGCGGGAATGCAGGATCTGGCCGATCTTCCCCTGTTCTATGATGGAGTAGGCGCGGGTGCCGACGCCGGTGTCCATGAACAGTTCGGTGATGTCCAGCAGCCGGCAGGGGGTCTTGTTGATCAGGTAATCGCTCTCGCCGTCCCG
This sequence comes from Desulfuromonadaceae bacterium, assembly GCA_036514355.1. Classification (GTDB taxonomy): domain Bacteria; phylum Desulfobacterota; class Desulfuromonadia; order Geobacterales; family Pseudopelobacteraceae; genus JACPFJ01. The sequence goes on along the minus strand of DATBXI010000084.1, from coordinate 2,410 downwards.
GTACAGCCGGCGGGTGAGCTGGATCTCGGCGTACTCCAGGTATTTGGCCGGCGCACGGCCGTCCTCGGTGGAGAAGATCAGGGACACCTCGGCCATGCCCAAGGGCTTGCGCGACTCGCTGCCGGCGAAGATCACGTCCTCCATGGCCTTGCCGCGCAGGTTCTTGGCCGACTGCTCCCCCATGCACCAGCGGATGGCGTCCACAATGTTGGACTTGCCGCAGCCATTGGGGCCGACCACGCCGGTCACCTCCTGCTGGAAGTCCAGCACGACCTTGTCGGCGAACGACTTGAACCCGCTTATCTCCAGACGCTTGATTTTCATGGATTGGGTACTGTATCAGAGGGGGGGAAGCGATGTCCAGCGGGATGTTTCGACCGTCAACAGGGGCCAGGCGGGGGATGGCGCATTTGCCGGCTGCTGCCCCGGCGTCAACGTTGCCAGCGAAAATTGCGCTTGCACCTTACCCGCAAAAAGGTAAGATGATTCAAATCTGTTCCATGGAGGCTATTATGGACTGCATCGAGTGGACCGACGATTGCTCGGTTGGGGTGCAACAGTTCGACGAGCACCATAAACACCTGTTCGAACTCCTCAGAAACATCTACCTGACCTGCGACCACACAGACCAGGTCGACAATGCGGAAGCCATAGTCGATGAATTGGTGGATTATGCGACCTACCACTTTTCAGCGGAAGAACGGTTGATGGACGCAACGGGGTATTTCGATGCAGCGGCCCATCAGCTGGAGCATCAACGGTTTATCCAGAGGGTGGCGGAGTTCCAGCAGGATATCCTGAAACACCAAAAAGTCTACCTCATCGAGTTGATCGGTTTCCTGGGCAACTGGCTGATCCATCACATCAGGGTAGTCGACAAGAAACTGGGGCTGCATCTCAACGGAGTGGACATCCGGTGATGCCGCTTCGAGGCGCAAAAAACCCCGCGGCCACATGGGCCAGCGGGGTTTTTTTACGGCAAAATGACGCGATTATACCTGCACCACTTCCTTGACACCCGGCACCCGTTCCTTCACGGCGCGCTCGATACCCATCTTGAGGGTCATGGTGGACATGGGGCAACTCCCGCAGGCGCCTTTCAGGCGCACCTTGACGATGCCGTCTTCGGTCACCTCCACCAGCTCCACATCGCCGCCATCGGCCTGCAGACCGGGACGCACCATCTCAAGGACATTTTCGACTTCCGCTTTCATGCTTCTTCTCCTTTATCGGTTTGGTTGGATTCATCATCGCGGCTTGCTCCCGCTCCCCCATGATGAATGGAATAGTTACGTTCTCAACGACAGCCCCGGCTCGGTCAGGTGCTCCGGCCGCATGACCTCCTCCAACTCCGCCTCGGGCATGAGTCCCCGTTCCAGGACGATCTCGCGGATGGAACGGCCGCTCTTCACCGACTCCTTGGCCACCTCGGCGGCGGCGTTGTAGCCGATGTACGGTGCCAGGACCGTCACCAGCCCCAAGGACGCCGCCAGGTAGCGCCCACAGCGCTCCTCATTGGCCTCTATGCCCAGAATACATGATTCCGTGAACTTCTGCACGCAATTCTTGAGTATTTCCATAGAAAACAACACATTAAAGGCGATGAGCGGCATCATCACGTTCAACTCCAGCTGGCCGGCTGCGGTCGCCAGCATGACCGCCTGATCGCACCCCTGCACCTGGAAGCAGACCATGTTGACCATCTCGGCCATGCTCGGATTGATCTTGCCCGGCATGATGGACGAACCGGGCTGGATGGCCGGCAAGCGGATCTCGTCCAGGCCGGTGCGCGGACCGGAGGCCAGCAGGCGCAGGTCGTTGGCGATGCGCCCCAGGTTGACGGCGGTGCGGCGCAGGGCCGAGGAGAGCGCCAGGAACGGGTCCATGTCCTGCATGGCGTGGAACAGGTCCGCGGTTCCGGTGACCGGAAAGCCGGTCTCCACGGCCAGCTCGCGGATGATGTTCCGGATGTATGCCGGTTCGGCGTTTAGCCCGGTCCCCACGGCGGTGCCGCCGATGCCCAGCTCCAGCAGGGCCGGGATGCACCCCTCCAGTCCCTCGCGGTTGGCGCGGATGGCCGCGGCGTAGGCGCCGAACTCCTGCCCCAGCCGGATCGGCACCGCATCCTGCAAGTGGGTGCGGCCGGACTTGAGCACATGGTCGAACTCCTTCGCCTTGGCAGCCAGGGCCTGCTCCAGCCCCTCCAGCGCCTCCAGGAGCGGGTCGAGCTGCCTGAGGGCAGCCAGGCGGATGGCGGTGGGGATCACGTCGTTGGTGGACTGGGCCATGTTCACGTGGTCGTTGGGGTGCAAGGCGGAGAAGTCCCCCCGTTCCTTGCCCAGGCGCTCCAGGGCGCGGTTGGCCAGTACCTCGTTGACGTTCATGTTGTGGGAGGTGCCGGCCCCGGCCT
>DATBXI010000083.1:0-5248 GCA_036514355.1 Desulfuromonadaceae bacterium | reverse complement strand
ATGGATACAGGGAGGGATGAAGTGCGAGTAGGGGAGGGGGCCTGCTGACGATCAAGTCCCCCTTTGACAAAGGGGGATTTAGGGGGATTTGCCTTTGACCTTGAAAACCAAATCCCCCCTGACCCCCCTTTTTTTAAGGGGGGAACTTTTGCCGGAAGCGTGGTGCTCATCAACCAAAAAATTCGTTGACAAAAAACTCCTGCATCAATATATTGATTTTCATGTTCAATACGGAGGGTGGGATGATCCTCGAAAAGAAGAAGACGTTCAATGAGTTTGCCCAGGCAAAGGGGCTCCGCTCCACCCGGCAGAGGGATATCATCCTGGACATCTTTCTCTCCACTCACCAGCACGTCAGCGTCGAAGATCTCTACCTGAAGGTCAAGGCCAGCCATCCCGGCATCGGGTACGCCACGGTGTACCGCACCCTCAAGCTGTTCAGCGAGGCAGGGCTGGCCCGGGAGATTCTGCTGCACGACGGCCAGACGCGGTATGAGCATGTCCTGGCCGGAGAACACCACGACCACCTGGTCTGCACCGGCTGCAACGCCATCATCGAGTTCGAGGACGAGACCATCGAGAAGCTGCAGGACGAGATCGCCGCTCGGCACGGCTTCCTGATCCGCCGGCATAAACTGGAGCTCTACGGGCTGTGCGCCCGGTGCCGTAACGACGGCTAAATTTTTTTGGTATCAATGTGAAAATGAATATCAAAAGCAGGAAAGGCGGGTAGTCATGGCAACATGCTGTGCTAAGAAAACGGAAGCAACCACACACAACAGCGGCGTCAAGCGGGTCGCACTGGTGGGCAACCCCAACGTGGGCAAGAGCGTGCTCTTCAACGCCCTGACCGGGGCCTATGTCACGGTGTCCAATTATCCCGGCACCTCGGTGGAGGTCTCCCGCGGCTCCGCCGAGATCGGGGGAGAACAGTGGCAGGTGATCGACACCCCGGGCATGTATTCGATCCACACCATCACCGAGGAGGAGCGGGTTGCCCGCGAGATCCTGCTGCACGAGGCCCCCGACGTGGTGCTGCACGTGCTGGACGCCCGCAACCTGGAGCGGATGCTGGCCATGACCGTGCAGTTGATCGAGGCGGAGCTGCCGGTGGTGCTGGTGGTCAACATCATGGACGAGGCCGAGCGCATAGGGCTCACGATCGATCTCGAATTACTGCAAGAGCGGCTGGGCATACCGGTGATCGGTGCGGCCACGGCGCGCAAGCGGGGCCTGGAACAGATCCGCAACGCCATAACGCAGTATTGCTGCGATGCGGAAACGCAGCGTCGCTTCGCCTACAGCCGCCTGCTGGAACGGGACATCACCGAAGTGGCCGGCCTGATGCAGGGGGACTATATCCTTTCCCGCCGTGCCCTGGCCTTGCTGCTGCTCCAGCAGGACGGGGAGATCGTCGCCCTGGTGGAGCAGCGTGAGGGGGAACGCTATGGAGTCATCAGCGCAAAAGTGCGGGAGATAGCCTTCGAGCGCCGGGAGTCGTTCCACCTCGACCTTTCCCTGGAGCGCAAGGAGATCGTCCGGCGGCTCCTCAAGGATGTGTTCTCCGCACCGGAGAAGCGGGTGGTGACCTGGGCCGAGCGGTTGTCGCGCCTGTCGGTCCGGCCCCTGACCGGCATCCCGCTGCTCCTGATCGTGCTCTACTTCGGGCTCTACAAGTTCGTGGGCGATTTCGGGGCCGGCACGGTGGTGGACCTGCTGGAGAAACAGCTCTTCGTGGAGATGTTCAACCCCTGGATCACCCATGTGATTCAGTCCATCATCCCGTGGCCGGTCATCCAGGAGCTGTTCGTAGGCGAATACGGGATCATCACCCTGGGGATCCGCTATGCCGTGGGGATCATCCTCCCCATCGTGGCCACGTTCTTCATCTTCTTCTCGTTCCTGGAGGATACCGGGTATTTCCCGCGCCTGGCGCTGCTGGTGGACCGGATCTTCAAGCGCTTCGGCCTGACCGGCCGGGCGGTGATCCCCATGGTGCTGGGGTTTGGCTGCGATACCATGGCCACCATGGTGACCCGTACCCTGGAGACGACGCGGGAGCGCATCATCGCCACTATCCTGCTTTCCCTGACCATACCCTGCTCGGCCCAACTGGGGGTGATCCTGGCGCTCCTGTCCAAATTCCCCCTGGCCCTGGCGGTGTGGGGCGGCTGTCTGCTGCTGCTGTTCATCGTGGTCGGTTTCCTGGCGGCCCGGGTCCTGCCGGGCGAGTCACCCATGTTCTACATGGAGCTGCCCCCCATGCGGCTGCCCCAGCTCACCAATGTGCTGACCAAGACCTATACCCGCATGCAGTGGTATTTCATGGAGATCCTGCCCCTGTTCGTCCTGGCCTCGGTGCTGCTCTGGCTGGGCAAGATCACCGGGTTCTTCGAGCGGCTGGTGGACGCCATGACGCCGGTGATGGCCTCTATCGGCCTCCCCCGGGAGACCGCCATCGCCTTCATCTTCGGTTTCTTCCGCCGTGATTACGGTGCAGCCGGCCTGTACGAGCTCCAGACAAAGGGGATAATGGATGCCCGCCAGCTGACCGTGGCAGCCGTGACCCTGACCCTGTTCATTCCCTGCGTGGCCCAGTTCCTGATCATGAAGAAGGAGCGCGGCTGGAAGGTGGCCGGTGCCATCGGCGTGTTCGTCAGCGTGCTGGCCTTCGGCAGCGGCTACGCGCTGAATAAGGTCCTGCTGATAACGGGGATGCTGGCATGATCTGCGGATTTTGCGGACACGAGTTCGACGAGAGCGCGGGCAAACGGGGGTGCGGCGGCTGCCCCGGCGGCTGCCACAGCATCCATTGCCCGAAATGCAACTACAAGAACCCCCTTGAGCCGCAGTATGTCAAAAAGCTGCGCGCTCTTTGGGGAGGCAATAAAAAGCAGCCATAACCTTGTCTCTCACAAAGGCACGAAGTACACTAAGGAACATCACACAAGCGTTTGGTTTTCTTGGCGCCTTTGTGAGCTTTGTGAGAGCCGCCCTTACGATTTTCATCTTTAGAGACATTTAAAAAGGAGCTTTACATGAAACTGTCCGACAAGGCTGAAGAGATCCTGGAAGCGCTCTGGATAGCGGTGGAAGAAGAGGGGAGGGCGTTTCTCGACCCCGAAACAGTCGGCATCCCGGTGGCGGACCCGGCCTATGCCGAGTTGACCGGCCACGCCCTGGTGGAGCTGCGCCAGGGGATGGTCTACTTCCGGCCCGAAGGGCGGGACGAGGGGCGCATGACCATCCGACGCCACCGCCTGGCGGAGCGGCTGATGATGGACGTGCTCAACATCCGGGGCGAGGACGGGGACTACAAGGCCTGCCAGTTCGAGCACCTGCTCAACGAGGGGGTGGATACCAAGGTCTGCACCATGCTCAATCACCCCACCACCTGTCCTCACGGCAAGCCGATCCCGCCGGGCGACTGCTGCGCCGAGGCGAGGGCCCAGGGGGACTTGGGGGTGGTGCCCCTGACCGAGTTCAAATCGGGCCAGGAAGGGGAGATCGCCTACATCCAGACCGAGGACAGCAAGAAGATGCAGAAGCTGATGGCCATGGGGGTGCTGCCGGGCAACCGCATCGTGCTGGTGCAGTCGTTTCCCTCCCATATCTTCCGGGTCGGCTTTTCCGAATTTGCCATTGACACGAATCTGGCAAAAGAGATCTTTGTCAGGAAGTGACGGCGGCTGTCGCTTCCCCCAATCCCGGAAGTGGTGCAAAGAACCGCCCGGTCGGCATGGATGCCGGCCGGGCGGTTTATTTTGTCCGCACACACGAACATCCGCTCACCTTCCAAGCTACGAGCCCTCCGCTTGCCAGTCGAGCTCGGTCGTAATGGCGATGGCCGCCCAGAGTGAACGGTAGACCGGACAACGCTCCGCGTGGATGTTGTAGGCCCGGTCCACCTTCTCCCGGTCCTCGGCCGGGGTGATCAGCCGGTAGGTCACGTGGATGCGCTTGATGACCAGGACGTTATCCTCCACCTCCACCTCGCCCCTGGCTTCACCCACCAGCCCCTTCCCGCCGATCCTGACCTTCCTGGCCTCCAGCGTACCGCCGAAGGTTCCGGTCAGTCAGCCGGCAGCGGCGGCCACCACATAGTCGAGGGTCGTGGCGTGGGGGTCCGAGATGTCCGGGGTGACCCCGTAGTGGGCCGCTACCGCCCCATGGACCCCGAACAGGACCGGCTCCGGTTCCGCCGGGAGATAGGCCCGGCGCAGCGGCCCCTTGATCCGCTCGATCCGCACTTCTGACACGTAGGCAACCTGGGGCATGACGGCTCCTCCTTCCCGCTGACGGGTGTTTCCAAAGTGTAAGCCGTATACGGGGACTGTCAACGCCGATCACATCCCGGATCATTGCCAATCCCGCAAAGGGGGATAGGATTAACTCTACTTTGCAATCAAGATGATACTCTTTCTCAGACACGGCCTTACCCCTCACCCGGCCTTCGGCCACCCTCTCCCACAAGGGGAGAGGGGCGGGGGTGAGGGGGATACGTATCGCCTTGATTGCAATCTGGATTAAGCGCAGCCGGCCGGGCCGATTTATGCGATAATTTCCGTAGGAACAGGGCCGATAACGGCCCGGAACACAAGGCGCGGGAGGCAGTCATGGCGGGAGGAACGATCTGGAAGGGTGCCGTTCATTTCGGGGATACGACCATACCCGTGAAGCTGCATGCCGCCGTGAAGGAGGAGCGGATCCAGTTCCACCTTCTCCACCGGCGTGACGGGGTGAAGCTGCGCCAGCAGATGATCTGCGCCTACGAGAATAAGCCGGTGCCTGTGGAGGCGCAGGCCAGGGGGTTCGAAGTGGAGGAGGGGCGGTTCATCATCGTCGATCCGGAGGAGTTGGAGCAGACCACGCCCGAAAGCAGCCGTCTGATCGAGGTCCACGAGTTTGTTCCCATTGCGCAGATCGATCCCATCTACATCGAGCGGGTCTACTACCTGGAGCCGGACACGGTCGCGGCGGGATACAGCGAGTTCGTCGAGGCGTTGCAGGAGACGGGAGTGGCGGGCATCTGCACCTGGACCATGAGAAAACGCTCCTACCTGGGCGCCGTGCAGGGGAACGGCAGGGTCCTGCGCCTGAACACCCTGCGCTATGCCGACGAAGTGGTTGCGGTGAATTCCCTGGGGTTGGAGGAGATCCCCGTGTCGGAACGGGAACTGAAGATCGGGCGGGACCTGATCCAGCAGCTTACGGCACCCTTTCAGCCGCAGAAATTCGTGAACGCGCA
>DATBXI010000082.1:0-3377 GCA_036514355.1 Desulfuromonadaceae bacterium | reverse complement strand
CCCCCCCGCTACTCCTCCTTCTGTGCCAGCTTCTTGTTGAGGGTCGGCCGTGAAATGCCCAGCAGTTCCGCGGCCTGCGCCTTGCTCCCGCCGGTGATGCGCAGGGCCTCGTCGATGAGCATCTGTTCCACCAGGCTCAGGGAGGGGAACTCCTGGTAGTTCATCTGCATCCTGAAGTCGCGGTCGCGGTAGATGCGCAGGTTCCGCTGGACGCGCCCCTCCGGCGCATTCGCACCCAGGAAGTCCCGCACGGTCAGGCTGGCGGCGTCGTTGGCGGTCACGGCGTGGTGCACCATGTTCATGAGTTCGCGCACGTTGCCCGGAAAATCGTACTCCTCCAGGGCCTGGCGCACATCGGCGCTGACGGCCGGCACGGGCCGTCCGGCGTCCTTGGCGGACGTTTGCAGAAAGTGGTCGAGCAACAGAGAGATGTCATCGCGCCGCTCCCGCAGCGGCGGGATATGGATGTGGTGGCTGCGCAGGCGATGGTACAGGTCGCGCCGGAAGCGCCCCTGCTCCAGCAGGGTGTCGAAATTGTGGTTCGAGGCGGCGACGATGCGGGCGTCGCTCTTGATCAGCGCATCGGAGCCGAGCCGGTAGTATTCCCGCTCCTGCAGCAGCCGCAGCAGCTTGACCTGGGATTCGTGCCCCATGTCGCCGACCTCATCCAGGAACAGCGTCCCCCCCTGGGCCTTGGCGATCAGCCCCTCGCGGAATTCCTGGGCCCCGGTGAAGGCCCCCTTCTTGTGGCCGAACAGGGTATCGTCGAACATCAGCTCGTCCAGGCCGGCGACGTTCAGCGGCACGAACTGCCCCTTGAGGCCGCTGGCACGGTGGATGGCCCGGGCGATCAACTCCTTGCCGACACCGGTCTCGCCGGTGATGAGCACCGGATTGTACGACCCCCGCATGGTCTCGACGATCTTGAAGATGGCCTGCATGCGGGAATTGGCGGTAAGGATGGCGTCGAATATTTCCGGCCGGGAGAGGGAATCCCCCATCAGGTAGTCCTTGAGGCGCCGGTTCTGGTTGGCCAGCTCGCTGATCTGGAAGGCCTTGTAGAGGCTTGACAGCAGCCGGTTGGCATCGATGGGCTTGGTGATGTAATCGAAGGCTCCCTGCTTGATGCAGCCCACCACGGTCTGCAGGTCGCTGACCGCGGTCATGACGATCACCGGGATGTGGGGATAGCGCTGGACAACGACCGGCAGCAGGTCGGCGCCGGTCATTCCCGGCATGATCCAGTCCATCAGGAGCACCCCGATCCCTCCCCGGTCCAGCGTTTTCAGGAGGTCGCCGCTCGTATTCAGGGTGATCACGTCTTTGATATCGTTGGAGACCAGCATCAGACGCACTTCGTTGAGAAAATCGGCGTCGTCGTCCACCACCAGTATGGTCTGCTCGCGTTCCGGAGTTGCAGGTTCGGTCATGGCTCCCCTCCGCGGCGATAGTAGCGTCATTATTAGCAAACATCAACTCAAACCTTGATGCGGCCGGCTGCCGGGCAAAAAGAAAGGCTGCACGGCATATGGACCGTGCAGCCTTTTTACAGCGATATCGTATTCGCCACCCCAGGGGCTCGCCCCGGGCGGATTTCCTCACCCCGCACCCTGAAAATCCCGGTGGCGCGGATGCACGCAATAGGCGATGTCGTTGCCGGATGGCAGGGAATATTTGCACTTCTCGTTGTTTGTCAGGCAGCGCGAAAACTTCTCCGTGACACGCTTGGTATGGCATGCGTTCACATTCGGCTCGCTTCCGAAGATTGTCGCCAGTTCCATCTGATTACCCCTCTGTGGTTGCGGATGGCCGGTACGTCAGGCCGCCTGTCGTTTCTGCTCTCCCTGTTCGTAGAGAGCGGTGAAATGCCTCATGGCATCGCGCATGAAGTGGGAGACATTCGTGCGGGATCTGATCAGGATCGCCTCCAGGTGCCTGCGTTCCTCTTCACTGATCCTCATGGAGATGACGTTATACCGCGGGTTCTCTTTCCTGAGTCTAGACATACGGTCTGTCCTCCCTGGCAGGTAATTGTGTTATGCCTTGTGGTATACCAACAAACGTGCCAGCGCCGGATCGATCGGAATATTTTGATCAACATGCCGATTCTGCTGGACATATTGGATTGCGGACCAGCACCGCCGCGCCGGTGGATCCGGCCCGGCCTGTCGCAATTTCATACTGGAAGTCAAAATATATTACAGGCGGGCGGCCAACGATCACGCTGCGGGCCGTGGGGGGACATCGCAGATTACGGGAGGATTACGGCTTTCATCGGTTGTGCAACCGGCAACAAAAAACCCGCTGTCTCCAGCGGGCTTCTGTTCTTTGCCAGGCGGTGCTGGCTCTGTATTTGGCGGAAGAGGTAGGATTCGAACCCACGGAACTTTCGTTCAACGGTTTTCAAGACCGCCGCCTTCAACCACTCGGCCACTCTTCCCAATCGTGCGGCGTTTCTTTTCTATACCACAGCCGCTTCAAAAATTCAAAGAAAGCCTGACATCAGGCTATCCGCTCCATCCCCCCCATGTAGGGACGCAGAACCGGGGGAACCACCACCGACCCGTCTGCCTGCTGGTAGTTCTCCAGCACCGCCACCAGGGTCCTGCCCACGGCCAGACCCGAGCCGTTCAGGGTGTGGACGAACTCGGGCTTGGCCTTTTCGTCCTCGCGGAAACGGATGCCGGCCCGGCGGGCCTGGAAGTCGCCGAAGGTGCTGCACGAGGATATCTCGCGGTAGCAGCTCTGGCCCGGCAGCCAGACCTCCAGGTCATAGGTCTTGGCGGCGGAAAAGCCGATATCACCGCTGCACAGGGCCATCACCCGGTAGGGAAGCTCCAGCAGCTGCAACACCCGTTCGGCATCGGCGGTGAGTTTTTCCAGTTCGGCGTCCGATTCGGTAGGGTGGGTGAACTTGACCAGTTCCACCTTGTTGAACTGGTGCTGCCGGATCAGCCCGCGGGTGTCCTTGCCGTAGGAACCGGCCTCGCGCCTGAAGCAGGGGGTGTATGCGGTGTAGCAGATGGGCAGGTCGGCGCGCTTGAGGATCTCGCCCCGGTGGATGTTGGTCACCGGCACCTCGGCGGTGGGGATGAGGAAATATTCCGGGTCCGCCAGCTTGAACAGGTCCTCCTCGAACTTGGGGAGCTGGCCGGTGGCGGTCATGCTGTCCCGGTTGACCATGAAGGGGGGGAGCATCTCCTGGTAGCCGTGGGAAGCGGTGTGCAGGTCGAGCATGAAGTTGGTCAGGGCCCGCTCCAGCCGGGCTCCGGCGCCGCGGTACAGGGTGAAGCGCGCGCCGGTGATCTTGGCGCCCCGCTCGAAATCCAGGATGCCCAGGGCCTCGCCGAGCTCCCAGTGGGGCTTGGCCGTGAAGG
>DATBXI010000081.1:0-3819 GCA_036514355.1 Desulfuromonadaceae bacterium | reverse complement strand
GAAGAGCACGCCGGCCACGGCCGACACGATGCCGAGGCAGAGGAAGAGGATACCCCACCAGAGCGGCGGCGTGCTGAAGAAGGAGATCGTGCGCAGCAGGCCGTAGATGCCCATCTTTATGACAATGCCGGACATCAGGGCCGAAACGTGGCTGGGTGCGTTGGCGTGGGCCGTGGGGAGCCAGACGTGCAGCGGCATGATGCCCGCCTTCAGCCCGAAGCCGGCCAATGCCGTCACCAGAATGGCCAAGGCGCCGATCCCCGTGGGAGCGAGGCTCCCGGGCGCGGGAAATCGGAGCCCCCCGTCCGGGGAGAGCAGGGCGAACAGCACCATCAGCGCAAGGGTCACCACGTGGCTGGCCACCAGGTAGTGCAGCCCTGCCTCGCGCACCTCGGGCCGGGCGTGCTCCAGGCACATGGCCATGAACACCAGCAGGGCCATGGCTTCCCAAAAAAAGAGCAGGGTGACGCCGTTGGCGGAGACGAGCAGCAGGATGATGGCCGCCACGGCCATGCCCAGGTAGAAGGTGAGCAGCGATTCGCCCCGGTTGTCGGGGGAGGTGGCGCAGTAGCCGCATCCGTAGAGCGCGGTGCAGCCGGCAACAATCAGTACGGGGATGAGGAAGAAGGCGGAAAGCGGGTCGAGCCGGAAGGCAAGCGTGGCGATGGGAAGCCGCCAGGCCATCTCGACGGTTTCGGGCGGGCCTTCCCCGAGGAGCATCCGCGCCGCAGCAGCCAGGCCGGCCAGGGTGCCCAGGGCGATGAACCCGCAGGCAATCCTGCGGCCGGTGAACAGCGGCATGCGTGATACCAGCGCCGGGACGCCGGACAGTGCGCAGAAGAGTGCTGCCATGAGTGCGAGATCGAGAGGGGTCATGGATACGATAATCCGAGCGGGAATGCCGTCAAACGCCTGCACATGAGCAATGTATATAGCCTCTAGCGCGGCATGGTCAAGACAAATAACGGCGAATGGAACGGAATAGGGATTATTTTTTGTTGACAAGGCCGCGAGATTGGAGGTAACGTCATTCGTAACCCTCTGTAGTTGTCAGAGCAGCTTTGCTTACGACCCCACATTTCCTTCGTACTAAAACTAAATTATTGCATTGAATCCATTGACATACCGATGATCTGTTTTATATTCAACAGGGAGTTTCCTGCCGGGGCGCTTTCCTCTCCAATGACGCATTTGAGGTCATAATCAGCAACATAATACGACTACTTTCCATTCAAATTTCCCAACCTCGCAGCATATCCATTTTTGCAGCCGTATGGCGCATATCGTCTGGCACGCAGGAGAACCGATGAATCTTCAGGAACTTAAAGGCAAGAAAATCAGCGAACTCAACACCATTGCCCGTGAACTCAGTATCGAGGGGGCGTCCAGCCTGCGCAAGCAGGACCTGATATTTGCCATCCTCAATGCCCAGACCGAGCAGAACGGCTCGATCTACGGCGAGGGTGTGCTGGAGACCCTGCAGGACGGATTCGGTTTCCTGCGGGCCACGGACTACAACTATCTGCCGGGGCCGGACGACATCTACGTCTCTCCCAGCCAGATCCGGCGCTTCAACCTGCGCACCGGCGACACGGTGTCCGGCCAGATCCGCCCCCCCAAGGAAGGGGAACGCTACTTTGCCCTGCTCAAGGTGGAGGAGGTCAACCACGAGCCGCCCGAGGTGGCCCGGGACAAGATCCTGTTCGACAACCTGACCCCGCTCTACCCGAATGAGAAACTCAAGCTGGAAACCGCCCCCGACAACATGCCCATGCGGGTGGTGGAACTGGTGGCCCCCATCGGCAAGGGGCAGCGCGGTCTGATCGTGGCCCCGCCCCGCACCGGCAAGACCATGCTCATCCAGAATATCGCCAACTCCATAGCCACCAACCACCCCGAGGTCTACCTGATCGTGCTCCTGATCGACGAGCGCCCGGAGGAGGTGACCGACATGCAGCGTTCGGTGAACGGCGAGGTGGTCTCCTCCACCTTCGACGAGCCGGCCACGCGCCACGTCCAGGTGGCCGAGATGGTCATCGAAAAGGCCAAGCGCCTGGTGGAGCACAAGCGGGACGTGGTCATCCTGCTGGACTCCATCACCCGCCTGGCCCGGGCATACAACACCGTCATCCCCCCCTCCGGCAAGATCCTCTCCGGCGGCGTGGACTCCAACGCCCTGCACAAGCCCAAGCGCTTCTTCGGCGCGGCCCGCAACATCGAGGAGGGCGGCTCCCTGACCATCATCGCCACGGCCCTGGTGGATACGGGCAGCAAGATGGACGAGGTCATCTTCGAGGAGTTCAAGGGCACCGGCAACATGGAGCTGCACCTGGACCGCAAGCTGGTGGAGAAGCGCACCTTCCCGGCCATCGACATCAACAAGTCCGGCACCCGCAAGGAAGAGCTCCTGATCGAGAAGACGTCCCTCAACCGCATCTGGATCCTGCGTAAGGTGCTGCACCCCATGAACGTGGTGGACAGCATGGAATTTCTGCTGGACAAGCTGTCGGAGGCGAAGACGAACCAGAACTTCCTGGACTCCATGTCGAAATAGGAAACGAGGCTTTCCCGCCCTGGCTGCGTAAGTCTTCGGGCCTTGCCATGACGAAAAATCCTCGCTTCTGGAGTGATACGTAAAAAATGGTTGCAAAAAACGGATCGAATCGCTAACATCAAAATTTGCCGCTAACCACTGCATGACCTTTGCTGCGAAGATAGAAGGAGGACAAGATGAAAGAAGCTATCCACCCCGTGTATTCCGATGTGACCGTGAAATGCCTCTGCGGTAACACATTCCAGACCCGTTCCACCCGCAAGGAGATCAACACAGAGATCTGCTCCGCCTGCCATCCGTTCTTTACCGGCAAGCAGAAGCTGGTTGACACCGCCGGCCGCGTGGAGCGGTTCAAGAAGCGCTACGGCCAAGTCTAGCCTGCCATCGGTTCGACGCACAAAGGGGGGTTTTGTCGAGAGGACAAATCCCCTTTTTTGTATCTAATACCCCCTCATGGCGGAAGCATCTATGAACGTTACCATCATCGAGCATACCCCCAACCCCGAGTTGACCGTGGCCTTGGCCGCGCGGCTCTGCTATTCGCCGGCGTCCATCTCCGACCTGCGGCAGACGCTCGAAGCGTCCGACATCGAGCAGTTCCTGGACAAGATCATGTCCCTGGGCCACCATTCGGTGCTTGAGCACGCCTCCTTCACCTTCGGCATCGAGGGGGTCTCGCGGGTGACCACCCATCAGCTGGTGCGGCACCGCATCGCCTCGTTCTCCCAGCAGTCGCAACGGTATGTGTCCCACAAGGACCAGTTCACCTCCATCATGCCGGACAGCATCGCAGAGAACGCCGATGCGCGCCAGATCTTCGCCTTCATGTCCGAAACGGTCCACAGGGCCTACGCCCAGCTGGTGGAGCTGGGCATCCCCCCGGAGGACGCCCGCTATATCCTGCCCAACGCCACCGAGTCCAAGATCATCATGACCATGAATGCCCGGGAGTTGCTCCATTTTTTTGGCCTGCGCTGCTGTCAGCGGGCCCAGTGGGAGATTCGCGAGATGGCGGTGGAGATGCTCAGGCTAGTGAAGCAGATCGCGCCGGTCATCTTCCGCGAGGCCGGGCCGGGCTGCGTGGGCGCCCCCTGCCCGGAGGGGCAGTTCTGCTGCGGCCAGACGGCCGACGTGCGGGAGTTCTTCAAGAATCTGGAATAAACAACAATCCACGAAGGGCACGAAGGAAGTCGAAGAACGTCTAAAACCAAAAACGACTCCCTTTGTGATTCTTCGTGTCCTTCGTGGAGAAAAGGTTTTTATGG
>DATBXI010000080.1:0-3455 GCA_036514355.1 Desulfuromonadaceae bacterium | reverse complement strand
AAGCCGGGAAGAGGGTCAGGGGCTGAGTCGCGTCGAAACCGGCCGATGCCCACTGGGAGAAGGTGTCGGCAATGACCACCTTCTTGAAGAGCCCCAGGAAAAAGAGTGCCAGTCCCAGGTATAGGTTCTTCCAGTGGACTACCTTGTTCCGCAGGCGTTCGAACTGGGGCATCATCTCCTTGTGATGCAGGATGGGACCGGCCAGCAGATGGGGAAAGAACGTTACGAAGAGGGCGTAGTTGAGGAGATTCCTTTCCTCCACCAGCCCTTCGTAGGCGTCCACCAAAAAGGCGATCTGGGTGATGGTGAAGAAGCTGATCCCCAGGGGAAGCACGATCTTCAGGAACGGCAGCTGTGTCCCCATGAGCCCGTTGGCAGTACCTATGAAAAAGTCCATATACTTGAACCAGCAGAGCAGCAGAATGTTTGCCGCTAATCCCGTAAACAAGATGGTTCGCTTGGAGACAGCCCTTGTCCTGTTTTCGTCGTATTCGACCAAAAGTCCGCCGATGGTGTAGTTGAAAAGGATTGATCCCAGGATCAGCGGCAGGTACTTCACGTTCCACCAACAGTAGAAGAAAAGCGAGGCAAACAGCAGCCACGACTTGGCCGCGATTGTCAGTCGCTTGTGCAGCAATGCAAAGTAGACAAGTAGCGTCAGTGGCAGAAAAAGAAAGATGAATTCGAAGGAGTTGAAGAGCATCGGCCAGCGTGTTCCCTTCCCTATTTGGCCAACTTCTTGTTGATCAGGTCGAGCATGTCGCCGACGTTCTTGAGCTGTTGCAGTTCGCCTAGGGCGAACTTGATCTTGAAGCGCAGTTCCAAGGCGATTACGAGATTCATGTGGGTCAGGGAATCCCATTCTTCAATGTCATCAGCCGTGGTTGCCCGACTCAGTACAATGGCTTCATCATCAAACACCTGGCGAAAAACAGGTTCAAGCATCTCTAGGTTCGTCATGGTTTGTCATGCCTCCAATGTAGATATATCGCCGGAATCCTGGCCGAGGTAGCGTGCCTTGAGGACGCGTCGCATGATCTTGCCGCTCTTGTTTTTGGGTACCACCTCCACCGGGACCACCTCTTGCGGTATGGCGACCGATGAGAGCCGATTGGCGATGTGCAGGCGGATCCTGAGTTCCAACTCCGGGGTGTATTTACTGCCGGGGCGGAAGTTGATGAAGGCTACCACCTTCTCGAAGAGCAGTTCGTCCGGCGCGCCGATAACCCCCGATTCTGCTGCTTCGGGCAGTTCCTGGAGAGCGCTTTGTCCGGTTCCGTCCCCAGAGTCATGCGCACGATGGCATCCCCTGGGTGCGGGAGGAGTTGCGCAGGTTACCTTTTCATCCAGAGCGACTTCCAGGTCCGCTTTTTTTTGGGTACAAGATCTAAAGAAAAATCCCAGTTTGATTGTTTAATTATGCCGAGATAATTCTCGGCAATGGTTTTCTCATTTTCGCCGATCTCCAGGCTCTCCTGATACTGCTCCTTATAATGATATACCTTGAAGAGCGGTTCAATCGGCATCAGGCATATGGGGGCATAGTGGAGTACCGCCTCCCCGTACCAGAGCATCTCATTGGGAAATTCTCGGATCAAGTCGGCCAAACTTTTGTTTGCCGGCTCAGCATACTCTTCTGCCAAGCGTTTCCAGACGAGTGACGAACAGATGAGCGGCGTGGGGCCGAAGTCGTAGATGCGCCCTGGGCGTTTGAAATTCTCTTTGGCCTGGAGGCGATCCTTTGCGAAGTTGTTTCTGATTTTCCGCTTGCCCGTGCGCGCCGCAAAATCGAGGAGGTCTCTCCCTTCGTGCATGACGGTATAGGGCGTCTCCCCGTCAAACATGAAGTCTTCGAGGGAAAACGGCCTGATAAAATAGGAATCCGAATCTATCATCACATAATTGCGACTGATTCCCAGACGCCAGAATTCCGACTTCACCACCTGCTGAAGGAGCCCGCCCCGCATCTCGTGCATCAGGTCCATGGAGTGCCGGGGGTTTGTCGCAAGTATCTCCTCGTCCCTCAATAACGTGCAGTCCAGTCCCTTGAGCTGCTCCGTGAACAGCCCCATGTCGGCTGCCGGCACGGAGATGTAAAAGGGGATATGATCCGTGTTAAACTTCCGGATGCTCTCTGCCAGGGCCTTGGCGCGCAACACATCATTTTTGTAGGACTTGCAGTAGAGGACCAGCGTCTCCATGTCAGGCCGCTCCTTTTTGATCACACCACCTCTGGGAAACGAGGCCATCCGACAGCGCCACGATCCTTGTCACCGAATCCTCAACGGTGAAGGGATTGGAGCGCTCCGTATCCCCCAGATCATCGGAGTCCCAACGTCTGAACAGTTCAAGAAGTCCGTCTTGCACCCTTTCCACATCCAGAGCGTCGATGGCTATGTGACCACGCTCGGTCAGGATATTATCAAGCTGTGGGTTGTGCCAGGTCAGCCCCAGCACCGGTCGTTTTGTCCAGAGGTATTCGAACAGCTTGGAGGGGATATATTCCTCGCAAAACGGATCGCTGCCGTGCAGCAGCAGCAGTACATCGGTCTGCCGCATCGCCTCCAGAACCTGTTGTCTGCCGCTTTTTCCCGTAGTCGGGTCGGTCTCCAGCCGGCCGTGCTCCTTCACGATGCCGGGCAGCGGGAAACGATCAAGAGCAGCCCGCGAGATGGCATCGAGCTTGGAGCTGTACACATCTATCTGTACCTTGTCCCGGTACTGCGGGTGCTGTTCAAGCAGGCCGTGGAGTGCCTCGAAGAAGATGGCCAGATTGCGGGTCTCGGCCAGGGAACCGCAGTGGGCGAAATGGAGTCTGTCCCGTTTTTTGTAAGTCGTTCCCTGAAAATCAGGGGTTCCCACCCCTGGGATGATCATGTGTCCCCGGTTCCCCAGGACCGGATTACGCTCCCTGGCCCTTGCCAGCGCCATGTCGGTAAACCACCAGGCGGCTGAGGCGTACCGGCAGATCTTGGTTTCCAGGTGTGCTGCCCAGCGATAGGCCATCCGGGCTCCCCGCCACTGATCATGGATCATCGGGTCGTGAAGTTCGGCGATCCAGGGGATCCGGTACCGTCGGGCCAGCAGGTAACCCGCATAATGGGCGGAATTAGCGCCACCGGTGGAGTAGATGAGGTCCGGCCGGTGCTCCCTGATCAACTGCGCCCCCTTGAAGTACGCCATCACAAACCAGGACCATTGACTCTCCAGATGGATGAGCGCACGCTCCAACAGGTAAAAGGGGAGCAGCGTCAATGACACCAGCCCCTTGACGATCCTGAAGGTTGTGTGATTACGGATATGTTTCCTGAGGATGTGCCGCATGTCGAACTTGAGACCCGATGGTGCGATGGCCGGCACTTGGTGATGCTCGACGACACAGTCTCTTGTCCCGGTCTGGGCGCTGACTACGATGGGGACGACCCCCTGAGCAATCAGGAACGGAATTTTGTCGG
>DATBXI010000079.1:0-2046 GCA_036514355.1 Desulfuromonadaceae bacterium | reverse complement strand
AGCTTTGCCGGGGTGCGTCCCGACAAGCGGGGGGCCGACATGAAGGGGGGATAGATCGGGGTGAAGGTCAGTACCCCGTCGTCCACATCGCCGACGGCCCGGCAGAGGACATTCAGGCCGCACACCAGGCCGGGCAGCCAGACCAGCCACTCCGCCTCCGCCTCCCAGTCAAAATCCCGTTTCAGGTGCCCCAGCACCGCCTCCACCAATTCACTCGGCGGGTGGGTATAGCCGAAGACGCCGTGGGCCACCCGCTCGTGGAGCGCGTCGATCACGGCCGGCGGCGAACGGAAATCCATGTCCGCCACCCACAGGGGGATGATGTCGCGCCCCTGGTAGCGGTCCCACTTCTCGCTGGCCGTGTTGCTGCGATCGATAACGGTGTCGAAGTCAAAGCCGGCGCCGGCCTGTGCGGCATCTTTCTTCATGTTCCCATCCCGTCGAGCCCCTTGCTCACCACGTTACGGAGTAATGGTTGCGCCTGACCTTGTCGTACTGGAGCTTGTCGGCGGGGAGCGGTTGCCGGGTTTCGTCCGGGTGGCCGATGCTGATGATCGACTGGACCGCGATATGCTCGGGCAGTCCGAGCAGCGCCCGGATGTATGCCTCCGATGTTGTCTGGGGGTCGTGGCGGCGGTTCCGTATCTGGATCCAGCAGCTTCCCAGGCCCAGGGATTGGGCCACGGTCTGTACCAGGATCGAGGCGATGGAGCAGTCCTCGACCCATACGTCCGATTTGGTGCTGTCGGCGCAGACGACGATCCCCAGGGCCGCCTGCTTCAGGAATGCCGACCCGTGTTCCTTGGCCAGGGAGAGGCGTGCGAGCTGTTCCGGGTCGTCCACGAGGACGAACTCCCACGGGTTAATGTTGCGCGAGGTGGGAGAGCGGAGCAGGGCTTCGACCAGCAGTTCCTGCGCCTGGCGGCTGACGGATTCCCGTGTGTATCGGCGGATGCTGCGGCGTTCTCGTAACAGTTCGATCATGTTGGCTACCTCCGGTCACCGATACTAGCAAAGCGCAGGCCGTAAGTACACCCAATCCTGCGGCCGTCCCCTCCCGCTGGCACCCACCCGGCACCGCCCATCCCCCCATACCGGCCTCTTTTTTGTCAGGCGCACAATTGGGTGGTAAAACTACCGTGAAGTAAAAATAATTCTTGACATCGAAATTAATTTTATAATATCTATAGGTCAGATAGATTATAACTGAAACCCGTACCCGCCAGAGAACCTGCACCCACGAAAGGAGCATGCCATGAGCACGAACAGCTACGCAGACAACTCCCTGTCCATCGGCAACACACCGCTGATCAAGCTGAACCACGTCACCAAGGGGGCCAAGGCCACGGTGCTGGCCAAGGTCGAGGGGCGCAATCCGGCCTTTTCCGTTAAGGACCGCATCGGTGCCAACATGATCTGGGACGCCGAGAAGCGGGGCGTGCTCAAGCCCGGGGTGGAGATCATCGAGCCGACCTCCGGCAACACCGGCATCGCCCTGGCCTATGTGGCCGCGGCCCGGGGGTACAAACTGACCCTGACCATGCCCGAGACCATGAGCATCGAGCGCCGCCGGGTATTGGCCGCCCTGGGCGCCAACCTGATCCTCACCCCCGGCGCGGAAGGGATGAAGGGGGCCATTGCCAAGGCCGAGGAGATCGCGGCCAGCGACCCGCAGAAATACTTCATCCCCCAGCAGTTCAAGAACCCGGCCAACCCGGAGATCCATGAGCGGACCACCGGCCCCGAAATCTGGGACGCCACGGCAGGCGGCGTGGACGTGTTCGTGGCCGGCGTGGGCACCGGCGGCACCATCACCGGGGTGACGCGCTACCTCAAGAACACCAGGGGCAAACGGATCATCTCCGTGGCGGTGGAGCCCAAGGAGAGCCCGGTCATCAGCCAGAAGCTGGCGGGCCAGGAGCTGAAGCCCGCGCCCCACAAGATCCAGGGGATCGGCGCCGGCTTCATCCCTGATACCCTGGATCTCACGGTGATTGACCGTGTGGAGCAGGTGGAGAGCAACGAGGCCATCGAATTCGCCAAGCG
>DATBXI010000078.1:0-3894 GCA_036514355.1 Desulfuromonadaceae bacterium | reverse complement strand
CTGCGCATCCCTTCCCGCGAAGACGGGACCATGGCGCTCAACTTTTACGGTCCTGCCGGGGCCTTTACCACCGTGTCGGCGGCCGACGTCATCAACCGCCGGTTAGCCAAGGAGAGCCTCAAGGGGAGGATCGCCTTCGTGGGGGCCACGGAGATCGGCATCTATGACCTGCGCCCCACGCCGTTCGACGCCACCCTGCCGGGTATCGAGATCCACGCCACCATGGCCGCCAATGCCCTGGAAAACCGTTTCCTCAGATACGACAGCATCACCCAGGAGATGGAGATCGCCTGCATCATCATCGTCCCCATCCTCCTGGGGAGCCTCCTGGCCTTTGCGCCCGGCACCTTTGCCGGCCTGGGGGTCCTGGGGCTGGTGACGGTGGCGTTCGGCGGCTTCAACTACGCCATGTTCGCCTCGGCCCTGCGGGACATGACCCTGATCTACCCCTTCCTCGGCATTGCCCTGACCTACCTGGGCAGCGAGGCCTGGCGCAACCTGGTGGTGGAACGCAGGGGACGCCAGCTCAAGAAGGCCTTTTCCAGCTACGTGTCGCCCGATCTGGTCAGGCAGATCGAGCGGAACCCGGACAAGCTGGTCCTGGGGGGGGAGCAGCGCGAGCTGACGATTCTGTTCTCCGATATCCGCGGTTTCACCACCGTGTCCGAAAGCCTGACGCCGCCGGAGCTGGTCAAACTGCTCAACGAGTACCTGAGCCCCATGACCCGCATCGTGCTGGAGGAGCGCGGCACGCTGGACAAGTTCATCGGCGATGCGGTTATGGCCCTGTTCAACGCGCCGCTGGACGTGCCCGAGCATGCCGCCCATGCCTGCGCGGCCGCCGTGCGGATGCTGGAACGGCTCAAAGAGTTGAATGCGGGGTTCACGGCCAGGGGGATGCACACCCTGGACATCGGCGTGGGCATCAATACCGGCCCGGCGGTCGTGGGGAACATGGGGGCCGACATCCGCTTCGACTACACCGCCATCGGCGACTCGGTCAACCTGGCCTCGCGCCTGGAGGGGCTCAACAAATACTACGGTTCCCACATCCTGGTCAGCGAAGACACCCGCAACCAGGTCAACGACGACCGCTTCACCTTCCGCGAAGTGGACCGGGTGCGGGTCAAGGGGAAACAGCAGCCGATCGTCATGTACGAGCTGATGGTCGCCAATGCCGACATCCTGCCCCGCTTCGAGGAGGGGCTGTCCCTGTACCGCGACCGGGCGTTCGCCGCTGCCAAGTCCCTGTTCGATGCGCTGGCAGCGACCCATGGGGACGGGCCGTCCCGGCTGTATGCGGAGCGCTGTGCCGATTACCTCGAACACCCGCCCCCTGCGGACTGGGACGGGGTCTATACGGCCACGAGCAAGTAGCGCCGCCGCACATGCAGCAGGCGGTTTTGTGAGTTTTTTCTCAGGCAGCGGCGTCCTCATCCTTGACTTTGAGATGCCGGTGTTACAAGATACGGCCTGTCCGCCGGTTCAACCTTGCGATGGAAAAGGGAGGAAAGATGAAGCTACGGGTTTTGGGCAGCGCAGGTGCGGAGTTCCCCGACTTCCGGCCGCCCGCCTTCCTGGTTGACGGCCACCTGTTGCTGGATGCCGGAACCATCGGCTCGGTCCTGACCGAAGAGGAGCAGTGGAACCTCCAGCACATCTTCATCACCCATTCCCACCTCGATCATATCCGCAGCATCCCGGCCCTGGCCGACAACATCATCATCAAGAATCTCGCCCACACGGTCGTGGTCCACAGCACCGCCGACGTCATCGCGGCCATGCGGGCGCATCTGTTCAACAACGTGATCTGGCCGGACTTCACCCAGATACCCACGCCCGACAAACCGGTGCTGACCTTCAGGGAGATCGGGGTCGGCCACGAGGTGAACGTGGGCGGTTACAGCGTCAGGACGGTGGCGGTCAATCACACGGTGCCGGCGGTCGGCTACATCGTGTCAAAAGGGGGCAGGACCCTGGCCTACACGGGCGATACCGGCCCCACCGGGGCGATCTGGCCCTACGCGGCGGGGATCGATGCCCTGATCGTGGAGGTGTCGTTACCCAACAGCATGGAGGAGCTGGCGCTTCTGACCGGGCACCTGACCAGTTCCCTGCTGAAGGCCGAGTTGGAAAAGATCGGCCAACTGCCCCGCCGCATCCTCATCACCCACCCCAAACCGCAGTATTACGACACGATCAAGCGCGAGATCGACAGTCTCGGCATGGGGGAGATCGAACTTCTCCACGACGGCGCGATCTACGAATTCTGACGGTCCCCCTCCGCAGCTTTTTTCCTCCTGACATGACGGTTCATGCCCCCCCTGCCTCCGGGGGAAAGGGCTGAGCTCTCCGCCGCGACTGGGCATCAATCGTCGCTAAAAAAGCCTTTAGGCTTGATAAAACGGTCTGTTTACAGTAGTATGACGATCCTGAAACAACCTATCTCACCAACTCATAGTGGAGGCTGAATGTACAGCGAGGCGGGCAAGACCAAATTTCAAATCGATCTGCGCAGGCACCTGCGCGAGCAGAATATCAGCGACAACCTGGTGCATCTGATCTGCGAGGTGGCCGAGGCGAGCAAATACGTGATCAACGCGGTCCGCACCGGCGACTTGGGGGTGGCGGGTACCTCCAACCTGTACGGCGAGGAGCAGCTGGCCCTGGATGTCCTGTCGGACCGCATCATGCGCAAACGCATGATCCATTCGGGCGTGGTCTGCAACATCGCCTCCGAGGAGATGGAAGAGATCTACCAGGTCACCAGCAATCCCCAGGGGATGTTCTCCGTGGCCTACGATCCCCTGGACGGTTCCTCGCTGGTGGACGTGAACCTGGCCGTGGGCACCATCGTGGGGATCTATCAGGGGTGCGACCTGCTGCAGCCCGGACGCAAGATGGTCGGCGCCGTCTACATCCTGTACGGACCGCGGGTATCCATGGTCTACTCGGTGGGGAAGGGGGTCTACGAGTTCACCATGAACCAGCTCATGGAGTACACCCTGACCCGCGAGAACGTCCAGATGAAGCCTGCCGGCGATATCTACTCACCGGGCGGCCTGCGCAGGAAGTACACCGAGGGGAACGAGCGCTACATCCGCTACCTGGAGGAAAAAGGGGCCAAGCTGCGCTATTCGGGCGGGTTCGTGCCGGACATCAATCAGGTGCTGATGAAGGGGAAGGGGATCTTCATGTACCCGGCCCTCACGGATACCCCCAACGGCAAGCTGCGGCTCCTGTTCGAGCTGAACCCCATGGCCTTCCTGGTGGAGCAGGCCGGCGGCGCCGCCACCAACGGCCAGACACCGATCCTGGACATCGTCCCCGAGGGGCTCGACCAGCGCTGCCCCATCTATATCGGCTGCCGCGATGATGTGGAGAAGGCCAGCGATTTCCTGAACGGGAACTGCTAGGCAGGGCGGAGTCAGGCCATGAAAGAAAACGGCAAACAATCTCCCCAGGCGGTACAGCGGCTGTGCAGCGAGATACAGCTCTTCGACCTGTGCGACCGGGATGCATGCGACTTCAAGGCGGGGCGCTTCTGCACCAACCCGGATCTGCTGGACCGGTTCGAGCGGATATCCGAGGACGACCGTCGTCCCGCCGTGCGTACCCGCCCGTCCGGCGAGGGTGCCGGCGACGATGACGAGGCGGAGTACGGCGATGGCGATGCAGACGACTACGATTTGGATGATCTGGCTGATGACGGCGAGGAGTGGGAGGACGAGTAGAACCTGAAAGTCGTCGTGAGAGAACAGGAACTGGAAATACAAACGGGGATGCGGCATGGAGCGCTGCATCCCCGTTTTTTTTATTCCGCAGCCGGCGGCGCCGGCTGGCCTTCTCCGGACGGTTTCCTTCTTCTCCGTCTCCGTTTCTTGGCGGGCGCTG
>DATBXI010000077.1:0-4992 GCA_036514355.1 Desulfuromonadaceae bacterium | reverse complement strand
TGAGGTTGAAGACCGAAAGCTGACGGGCAACTATCAATCCGACGGCATAGAGCGTCTTCTGGTCCTCGTTCGGGAGCGGGTCCGCGGCATGGGACGGAGCGGCAAGCGCCGTTGCCAGCGCAGTCAGCACAAATAGGCAGCGGCAGAGTCGTTGGAGGGAATTCCGGGAAATGGTGGTGGACGATGTCATGGGCAGCCTCCGTGCATGTACTGCATTGATTGAATGTGACCCGTGCCAGCAGGTGTTGCCGGCGATCATAGATACGTGTCGGGCCAGGCGCCTATCGGCTGTCGCTATTTCATACAGATTGATCCTTAATGAATAATAACATTAGCAGGGAACATGCCATTGGCCAGTCGTGTCAAAAAAGCTAACAATCGTGCTATGTTTTCAAATATGTTTACGTTACAGGCAGCGAAGGCGTGTCGCATAAAATTACAGTCTGTAAATAAAAATGACATGCTGGCAATGCTGTTTGTAAACCCGGTTTGGTGACGAGGTTGACAATAAAAAACCGGCGTGTTATTGAGAGGTCCAAGGAGGGAATACATGCGAGAGTTCATTCAACAATGTTCAGAAGTGGTTCTGCGCGGCCAGCGCCTCTCGGCGGAGGACGCCGTACGCCTCGGGACGGTAACCGGTCCCGATCTGTATCTGCTGCTTGCGGAGGCGGGCCGTATCCGTGAACAGTACGTGGGCAGCAGCGTGACCCTGTGCTCGATCATCAACGCCAAATCCGGAAGATGCCCGGAAAATTGCGCTTTTTGTGCCCAGTCGGCCCACCATGCCACGGCAGCGGCCACATATCCCCTGGTGGGTGAGGAAGAGATGGTGGCCTGTGCCAGACAGGCCGAGAGCAACGGCGCCTCCTGCTACGGCATCATCACCAGCGGTACCGGCATCGCCAAGGGGCCGGAGCTCGACCGGATCTGCGCCACCCTGCGGCGCATCAGGAGCGAGACCGCCATCAATCCCTCGTGCTCATTGGGGATCATGGATTACGAGACCGCCCTGATCCTCAAGGAGGCCGGCATGGTGACCTATCATCACAACCTGGAGACCAGCCGCAGCTTCTTTCCCAGCATCTGCAGCACCCATGACTACGAGGAGGACCTTGAGACCGTCAGGGCGGCCAAGCGCGCAGGGTTGCATGTCTGTTCCGGCGGCATCTTCGGCCTGGGGGAAAGTTTCGAGCAGCGGGTGGAGATGGCACTGACCCTGCGGGACCTGGAGGTGGATTCCATACCGGTCAACTTCCTCGATCCGGTAGAGGGGACGCGCCTGGCACAGGCAGACTTCCTGACCCCGCTGGAGTGTCTGAAGATCATCGCGGTGTATCGCTTTCTTCTGCCGGAGAGCCAGATCAAGGTGTGCGGCGGCAGGGAGCGCAACCTGCGCGAGTTGCAATCGTGGATCTTCATGGCCGGGGCCAGCGGCATGATGACCGGCAATTACCTGACCAAGGCGGGGCGCGATCCCCGGGTGGACCGGCAGTTGATCCATGACCTGGAGCTGGGCGTGGCGGAATGCGGGTGCGGCTGACATGGGAAAAGGGATATTCATAACCGGCACCGACACCGGTGTGGGTAAGACCATCGTGGCAGCCACCCTGGCATATCTGCTGCGCATGAAAGGGGTCAGGGTAGGGGTGATGAAGCCGGCCACCAGCGGCTGCCGTGAGGAGAACGGCCGCCTGGTGTCGGATGACGCCCTGCTCCTCTGCCGGTCAGCCGGGGTGGCATGCGACGGCGACACGGCACCCTATCTGCTGCGGGAACCGTTGGCCCCGGCCGAGGCGGCCAGGATCGATGGGGTGACCATCGACTTTGCCGCCATCCGCGCGGCGTATCAGCGACTTTCCGCTGCCCATGACTTCGTGATCGTGGAAGGGGCAGGCGGATTGATGGTGCCGCTGGTGGGAGGTCTGCTGGTGGCCGATCTGGCCCGGGATCTGGACTTAGCCCTGCTGGTGGTGGCCCGTCCCGATCTGGGCACCATAAACCATACGGTGCTGACCTGCTTCAGCGCCCAGCAGATGGGGCTTTCCGTGGCCGGCGTGATTGTCAACAACTACCCGGATGCGCCCGGACTTGCAGAGCGGAGTGCACCCCATCACATCGGTTCCCTGTGCGGGGCGCCGGTGTTGGGACTTTGGCCGCATCACGCGGGGGACGATCCGATGGAAACCGTGGAATTCCTTGCCAACTGGCTGGCCAGTCAGCCGGAAACGGCCATCGTGCTGAGGGAGCTGGGGCTATGAACGGTATTTCGACCGAGCAGTTGCGTGAATGGGACAGGCGCCATGTCTGGCACCCCTTCACCCAGATGCGGGATTGGGAGCACGAAGCACCGCTCGTGATCGTGAAAGGGGAGGGAAGCTGGCTGATCGACAGCGACGGCAACCGTTACCTGGACGGCGTGGCCTCCATGTGGACCAATGTTCACGGCCACTGCCGGCCGGAGCTGAACGAGGCGCTCAAGGCCCAGGTGGATCGGCTGGAACATTCGACGCTCCTGGGGCTGGCCAGCGAGCAGAGCATCGTGCTGGCCCACCGGTTGGCCGGGATCACGCCCCCTGGGCTGGAGCGCTTCTTCTACTCGGACAACGGCTCCACCGCCATGGAGGTGGCGGTCAAGATGGCCTACCAGTACCAGGTGCATCGCGGCCGTCCGGAGCGAAGCCGTTTCATCACCTTCAGGAACGCGTACCATGGCGATACCCTGGGCGCAGTCAGCGTGGGGGGCATCGATATTTATCATGCTACCTTCCGGCCGCTGATGTTCGAGACCATCCAGGCGCCGGCTCCGTACTGCTACCGCTGCGAACTGGGATGCCCCGACCGGGAAAGCTGCGGCATGAAGTGCCTGGACAGCCTGGAAACGCTCATGGCCGAACACGCCGCCTCCTGCGCCGGCCTGGTGATCGAGCCGCTCATCCAGGGGGCAGGGGGGATGATCGTCCAGCCCCCCGGCTTCCTGCGCCGGGTACGAGAGCTGTGTGACCGCCACGGCCTGCTGATGATCGCCGACGAGGTGGCAACCGGTTTCGGGCGCACCGGCAGGATGTTCGCCTGCGAGCATGAGAACGTGGTGCCCGACATCATGGCGCTCTCCAAGGGGATCGCTGCCGGCTATCTGCCGCTGGCGGTCACGGTGACGACCGAGGAGGTCTATCAAGCCTTCCTGGGGGATTACGCCGAGTTGAAGACCTTCTTCCACGGCCACACTTTTACCGGCAACCCGCTGGCCTGTGCAGTTGCCCTGAAGAGCCTGGACCTGTTCGAAAGCGATCGTTTGCTGGAGTCGTTGCAACCGAAGATTGCCCTGCTGGCGGAGCGCCTGGCCATGCTGGCAGCGCTGCCCCATGTGGGTGACGTGCGCCAGTGCGGTTTGGCCGCCGGCGTGGAGCTGGTCCTGGATAAGGAGACGCGCCAGGCGTATCCGTGGGAACAGCGGACCGGCATCCGGGTCTGTCTCGAAGCGCGTAAATACGGCATCTTTTCCCGTCCCCTCGGCAACACGGTGGTTGTCTTCCCGCCACTGGCCATTACCACGGACGAACTGAAACTGCTTCTGGATGGGCTGGAGCACGCCATACGGCTCGTTACCGGCGACTGACTTCTGTAATGTGTGACGGCGTTGTTTTTGGAATTTAAGAATAAAATAATGATGATATATGACTTTCTGTATTGATTTGTTTTGCAGCATGTTATAAAAAATATAACAATGTTGTAAAAAATTTTGATAGACGATAATACTAAACCATCCGCAAGGGTGGGACGGAAAGCCCACTGGGTCTCACCGAGACAGCCGGGTCGCCGAAATATCATTGGATATTGGCGACCCGGCTTTTTTGTTGCCTAATCCGCGAGCTGGATTTTAGCGCAAAGGAGGTGAGCCCTGCCACAACAGCGGTTCCCGCATCATGGTGTACGTTCACACACATCACAGACAGAGGGAGGCATTATGCAGACAAAAATTGCAGGTTCAGCATGTGCGTTGTTGGCGGCAATCAGCTTTTCACTCTCTGGTTGCGGCAGCAGCGGTGATGGAGGCACAGTGGATAGCAGCCAGAAAGATGTTCTGGCTACAACCACGATTGATGGCGCTGCACTGTATACCGCTGATTGTTCCGGCTGTCACGGCCCCTTGGCAAGCTCCTCCAAAAAAGGAGCGACCGCCGCTCAGATCCAGACTGGCATCTCCAGCGTCAGTGCGATGAAATCGCTCTCAACGCTGACCACCGCCCAGGTCCAGGCCATTGCTGCGGCGCTGTCGGGCTCTGCGACCACAACAGGCTCTGGCTCCACCACAGGCACCGTTGATGGCGCCGCGTTGTACACCGCCGACTGCTCCGGATGCCACGGACCTTTGGCCAGTTCCGCCAAAAAGGGGGCGACCGCTGCCCAGATCCAGACAGGCATCTCCAGCGTCAGTGCGATGAGATCGCTCTCCACGCTGACTACCACCCAGATCCAGGCCATTGCCGCAGCACTGTCGGGTTCCGCGCCATCGCCTCCGACGAGCACCTGGACGCCGCCACCGGCACAGATGCCTCCATCCAACCCCGGCGTGATTACACCGGCCAAGAATAATGCGAAGTATGTGGTATTCGCCTGGAATGACCTGGGTATGCACTGCGCGAATCCGAGCTATGATTCGGCTGTGATCCTGCCGCCCTATAACACTGTCTGGGCCCAGGTGTTGCAGCGCGGCAACCCGCCCAAGGTGGTGACCGCCGGGCTGAGCGTCGAGTACCGCGTCGTGAACAACACCAAATCATCCACCAAGGGACTGTTCGGACAGTTCTGGCACTACTGCCAGAAGCTGTTCGGAGCCACGCTGGCCGTTGATACCGGACTCAACCTGGTGGATCCCACTATTCACAACTCTCTTTCCGGAAAGATGGTGGCAAAGGGTGACCACTTCCAGGTTAACGGCATCCCGGTAACCCCCATCGACGATTCCGGCGTCTGGAACCCGTTCCAGGT
>DATBXI010000076.1:0-2843 GCA_036514355.1 Desulfuromonadaceae bacterium | reverse complement strand
GAACGCCCTGGGGATGCTGCGGGAGTTCCAGGCGGGGATGTTCGCCGAGCTGCCGGACAAGCTGGCCATGATGAAGCAGAGCCTGGAGGCCGGCCGGGTCACCGAGGCCGATGTGCCGGAGCAGCTGAAGCATCGCTTTGTAGGGAAGAGCGGCACGCTGCTGCTCCAGGTGGCGCCGAAAAAGGAGATCTTCGAGCACGCACCGCTCCAGGAGTTCGTCAGCCAGGTCAAGTCCGTGGTTCCCCACGCCACCGGGGAGCCGATCATGCTGTACTCGTCCCTGACCGTGCTTCGGGATGCCTACCTGAAGGCCTTTATCTACGCCTTCATAGGCATTGCCGTGATCCTGCTGATCAACTTCAAGAGCATCCGCTTCGCCCTGCTGGGGGCCCTGCCGCTGGGGGCTGGCCTGCTGCTGATGGTGGGGGGGATGGGACTGTTCGGGATCCGCTTCAACTCGGCCAACATCATCGTGCTGCCGCTGATCCTGGGGGTGGGGATCGATTCGGCCATCTACATCATCAACCGCTACCGCCAGGGGAACGAGACCCCGGCCCAGGTGGCGTTCAGCAGCGCCGGCATCGGCGTGTTCCTCAACGCCCTGACGATCCTGTTCAGCTTCGGCGCCCTGATGGTGGCCCACCACCAGGGGGTGTTCAGCATCGGCGCGGTCATGTCCCTGGGGATGGTGGCCAGCGTGGCGGTGTTCCTGGCGTTTCTGCCGGCGTTGCTGACGTTGTGGGGGAGGCGGTAAAAGAGGAGCTACGCCAAATGCGGAATGCGGGGACGGGAATCGGGGGACTACAACTTCGGGACCGTAGCGAATCCCTGCTCCCTGAAATGGCGATCCAGGGTAAAGGCGCGACGGATGCCTGACCGGCGCATCACCTCGAATGACGTGCAATCCACCAGGCTGAGACGCTTCCTGCCCGTGGCCAGTACCGCTCCGGCGCCGCTGGCGTGTATATCCGCATCCACCCAGTGGATGCGGAGCAATGGAACGATGTCCTCCTGAAAGCCCCTTACGGCCTCCAACCCCAGACGGTTCTGAACCAGGGCAAAGGTTTCGACCAGCACGTAATTGCTGGTGACCAGCAGGCTATCCGAATCGAGAATCTCTCCCCATGTCTTCCTCACCGCCGCATGATGTTCGTCGTCGGCATCCAGCAGTGCAAGAAACGCCGAGGTGTCGATAAACACGCCGCTCACTTGAATGCCTCGGACAGATAGTCGTCATGCCGTGCCGACAAGTCGCTGCATCCTGAGTGGAAACGGCCGGCAAGCGCCCGTGCGCGTTCCCGGCGCTCCCGTATGTTCCCCGCTTCGGGCGAACCGGTGAACATGTCCACCGCCCTGCGGATCAGCTCGGCCATGGAGGTATGCTGCAACGCGGCAAGCTGCTTGAGCAGGGCTACCTGCTGCTCAGGTAATTGGATCTGGGTTCTAACCATATCCACCTCCAGTGATTACAATTATGTAATAGTGATAACAAATGGCCGGGTAAATGTAAAAGGAAAAAGTGGCTGCGGTCTTACGAGGAGAGGGGGCGGAAGATACCCGCCCCCGTTTTCATGATGAGAGCAAAGGTTACTTCCAGGTAAGGGTTTCCCCCACCTGCATTTGGCGCATGAGGAATTCCAGGCCGTATCTCCTGAGCCCGGCCTTGAACTGCTCCGGGGTGCCGGTCATGCCGAAGGCCGGGTTGAAGTGCATGGGCACCGCAATCTTGGGGCGGATCATCTCCACCGCCTGGGCCGCCCGGCTCGGCCCCATGGTGAACTTGTCGCCCATGCAGACCAGCATCAGGTCCACCTGCCCCTTCAGCAGGGCCATGTCGTTGAACAGGTCGGTGTCGCCGGTATGGTAGATGCGCGGCCCGCCCTTGACCGAGATCAGGAAGCCGCCCGGATGCCCGGCATAGACCGGTCCGGTGGGGGTGTCCATGCTGCCGCCGTGTACTGCGGGGACGAACTGCACCGTCACCTCGCCGTCCAGAAGCGGGATCTGCCCCCCGAAGCTGCCGCTGAACTGGCGTCCGGTCTGGCTTTCGGGAAAGCCGGCATAGCTGACCAGGGCTTTCATCAGGTCAAAGGTGGCCACCAGTTTGGCGCCAGTCTTCTTGGCGATCTCCACGCTGTTGCCGATGTGGTCGCCGTGGCCGTGGGTGACCAGGATCAGGTCGGCCTTGGTTATCCCCTCCAGTTCCTTTTTGCCGTCGGCGTTCATGGGGTTGACGATCCAGGGGTCGATGAACAGCACCTTGCCGCTGGGGGTGACGACGCGGAAGGCGGACTGGCCGAACCAGGTGATCTCCGTGGGCGCGGCCAGGGCGGGGAGGGTGAGGCTGAGCAGGGTGGTAAGGGTGAGGGCGAGGATGATGAGTCTGCGCATGGGGTGCCTCCTGGGCTATGGTCTTAAATTGTACTCTGCATTTTTATGGGCATGAGGCTGACCAGCACATTTTAGGCCCGTCGTGCCGATTGTTGGGCGCTGTTTGCCACTCAGTCAGGGAATATTAATTGTTGTAACATTTATTGTTGACGGTCAGTATTTTTGTTGTTACGTTAATACTATGATCATCGAGTTCGATGCTGCGAAAAGAGAAAAGACCTTGTTGGAGCGTGGTCTTGATTTCGCTGATTCCGACAAGGTTTTTGATGGACTTCATTTTGTCGCTCGCGATGATCGTTCAGACTACGGCGAGGAGCGTTTCATCACCGTTGGGCTATTGGATAGCCGAATGGTTGTGATTGTATGGACTCCGAGAAACGACGCCCGCCGAATAATTTCCATGAGGTACGCAAATGACCGCGAAATCAGCCGTTACAAAAAACACCTTGGTT